>OMUX01000028.1 GCA_900314345.1 uncultured Erysipelotrichaceae bacterium
GCCATGCCATGAGCTTGCCCGGGATGATGGCTTTGGAGACGGAATCAGAGCACTTAAGGGTCAGAGCCACCCATATCAGCAACCTCATCATCGGCATCTCCGGCGGCCTTGATTCCACACTGGCACTGATTGTATGCCATGAAGCACAGAAGCTTGTGCCTGAGATCCGGATCATTGCCTATACGATGCCCAATGAAGGAAACACCACCAGCCTGACGTATGACAACGCAATGAATCTCATGAAATGCATGAACTGTGAGATTCATGAGGTACCGATCCGCAAAGGCGTGGAAGATCACCTCAAAGCAATCGGACATGCCCTTGACTACCAGGGAGAAGGCGATGTGACCTATGAAAATGCCCAGGCCAGGATGCGCACCTATATCCTGATGGATGCCGCAAACCTGAACAACGGTCTTGTGGTGGGGACCGGCGATCTTTCCGAACTTGCCCTTGGCTGGTGCACGTACAACGGGGACCATATGTCCATGTACGGTGTCAACTGCTCCATTCCGAAGACTCTGGTGCAGTATATCGTCAAAGCCTATGCAAAGGCAGGTGAAGACCCTCTGAAGTCGACATTGCTTTCCATCGTTGATACGCCGATCTCACCTGAACTGACACCGAACAATAACGGTGTCATTGCCCAGAAGACGGAAGACAAGATCGGCAAGTATGATCTCAATGACTTCTTCCTGTACTGGAATCTGCGCTGGGGAGCATCTCCGGCAAGAATCCTTGCCTATGCCATGACGGCATATCCGGATCTTTCCAAGGAAGAGATCAAGGAAGCGGAGAAACGCTTCTTCAACCGCTTCTTCCATCAGCAGTTCAAGAGAAGCTGCCTGCCGGACGGACCGAAGGTTGGTTCCGTCACACTGTCGCCAAGAGGCGACTGGCGCATGCCGAGCGATGCCAGTGTATCGCTGTGGCTGGATGAACTGGATCAGGCATGAACAGTGACGAGAAACGGATGATCCTGGTCAACGGACTGTATCCGTTCTGTTCCTCACTGGCTGCGGTTTTCCTGAATGTCTACCTCTATGCATATACAAAGAGCCTGCTTTCCATGGCAGGCTTTACATTTGTCAGGGTGATGGCCATACCGGTTTTCTTCACAATCGGCGGAAGATTCAGCAGCAGGCTTTCCTGGCCATGGATCATATCCCTGGGTCTTGGTTTCATGATCGCTGAGCTTGTCTTTGTCCTTTCTGTCAGGGATGGCTTTGCCATAATGCCATGGCTGGTGCTGGTGCCGGCATTCCTTTATGGAAGCAGAGAGGGGTTGTTCTGGCTTGGCGTGAACACGCTCAATCAGCTTGTGACGGACAACACCTCTGTTATGCAGTTCCTTTCCTGGACAGGGATCCTGGGAATTTCATGAACCTTGCGGCACCGCTTTTCTCCGCATTGATCCTTTCTTTGTCAACGACGGATTTCACTGGCTATGAACTGCAGTCTGAGATCGTGCCTGTGCTGTATGTGCTGCTCATCTTCATTACGGCGAAGGTACATGTTTCCTTGAAGGAGGAAGACTATGATATCCGGCACTGTCTGAAGGATGAAACACCGTTCTGGAAGGCAGCGCTGATCCATCAGCTGCTGTATGGTGTCAGGGATGGTCTTCTGATGAGTGTGGCAAGGCTCCTGCTTTATGATGCAATCGAGGAAAGGGGAAGCCTGTACAGCATCCTGACAGCATTGTTCTCTTTCCTGACGATTGCCGGATATGAAGTCTACCGAAGGAGTGTGCACAGGGACAGAATGATTTCCGTCTACGGCATCAGCGGCATTGTGATGATCATCGGGCTGTTGTTATTGGCATGGCAGTGCAGCTGCCGGGATCTTCTACTGCATCACGAATGCACTGTGTACACCGGGCTGGTCCAACGGGGCAGCAACCCTCATCATGGATGCGGTGAACGCATACCGGGACAATGAGAATGTCATAGGCAGGGTGATCACAAGTGAATACATGGCCATTGCCGTGACCATCAGCTGTGTCTTTGTACTGCTGGATATCCTGTATATAAGAAGAATGGCACCGTTGTTTGAAGGTCAATGCTATAATGGACAGGCGACGCAAGGAGGAAATGGAAATGAGTGATCGTCACATGATCTATGAACTGCTGGAGGAAGCCCATCAGGTCAACTATCCGAACTATACCTTCGGCAGCTATCTGAAAGCGATCAATTATGATATCGGACCGCTGGAGAACCTGCCGGATGATGAGATTGTCAGAAGACTGTCCGGCTATATCTCCCATCCGTTCAAGAAGATGGTGAAGGGCAGGGAGGATCTTTCGGATTGACAAACATCCCGAAATCAGTATGATTAGCAACGGTTGCTATATATGCCTGAAATTGGTCAGGCGTTCCACAAGCTGCCGTAAACAGCACCTATGACAACCCATAAACAACAAGGGTTGTTTTTATATGCTTTTGAGGAGGTAATGATATGAATATGATCCTGATCGGAAACATGGTATCGCTTGCCGGCTGCATCGCGATGATCATGACCGGATTCCTGAAGAAAAGGAAGTCCATTATTTCCCTGCAGTGCCTGCAGTTTGCACTGATGGGTATCGGCAATGTGATCCTTGGCGGCATCAGCGGTGCACTGTCCAATGTTCTTGGCATTGTGAGAGATCTTTTCTCCATGAAGGTGGAGGATTTCAATCGTGCGTGGAAGGTTACCTTCATTGCCCTGCAGGCAGTGCTGACTGCCCTGGTGAACAAGGCAGGTCTTGTCGGCTGGCTTCCCGTGCTTGCAACAGCAGCCTTCACCATGGTGATGGACGGGGATGAGAAAGCCATCAAGTGGTCCATCATCTTCGGTGAATCCCTGTGGTTCTTCTATGACATCACAAACCACAACTACACAGCAGTTGCCATGGATGCCTTTACGGTCATCTCCAACCTCATCGGCATTGCCATGCTCAGAAAAGATGAGGCTGGTACGCAAAGCCTTGCCGGAAACTGATATAATCGGCTCATGACAAAGACGATTGTATGGGACTATAACGGAACGATCCTGGATGATGCATGGCTCTGCCTGGACATTGAAAACCGCATGCTCAGACAGCGCGGCATGAAGTCCGGCTGGACCCTGGAACAGTACCGGGATCTTTTCTGTTTTCCGGTGAAGGACTACTACTATAAGATCGGTTATACGTTTGAAAACGAAAGCTACGAAGACATCTCCGTGGAATTCAATGATCTCTATGACGAAGGATTCTCACAGTGTCATCTCATTGAAGGCTTCATGGACAAGATCCGGGAAGCACAGGCAAAGGGATACCGCAGCGTGATTGTCTCTGCTTCAAGACAGGACAAGCTGAATGCCCAGATCCAGGCCCTTGGCATAGAGAATTTCTTTGATGAGCTGATCGGCATTGATGACCTTCTCGCCCATGGCAAGATTCAAAGAGCACTGGAATGGATGAAGAACAGCGGCACGGATGCAGGAGAGTGCATCTATATCGGCGACAGCACGCATGACAAGGAGACAGCGGATGCCATGGGCATTCCGGTCTGCTGGCTTGTGGCACAGGGACATCAGTCCTATAACGTGCTGAAGAAAAAGGAACCGGTGCATACCGTGCACACACTCAAAGAGGTACAGCTATGATCTGCAGATCAGCAGGCAGATGCGGCGGCTGCCAGTATCAGACCGTCCCGTATGAAGAACAGCTGAAGAACAAACGGGAAACCATCCGTTCCCTGTATCCGGGAAAGAATGTGGAACCGGTTCTTGGCATGAAGGATCCCTTTCACTACCGCCACAAGGTATACGCATCCTTTCATATCTCAAGAAGCGGAAAAGTTGCGGCAGGCATGTATGAAGAAGGAAGCCATATCATTGTCTCGGAACCTGACTGCCTGATCCAGCAGGAGCGTGCCAACAGGATCATCCAGGCCGTCTGTGCCATTGCGACGTCAATGCATATCGCACCCTATGATGAAGATGAAGGAACAGGCATTCTCCGCCATGCCTATATCCGTGTTTCACACAGCACACAGAAGGCCATGGTTGTGCTTGTCACAGCCACAAAGGATCTGCCGGGCGGAAAGAAGTTCACCGGTGCACTGCTGAAGGAATGTCCGTATATTGAGACAATCCTGCTGTCGCAGAATAACAGGCATACCTCCATGGTGCTGGGGGAAAGGACAAGACTGCTGTACGGTCCAGGGTATCTCATTGATGAGATCAATGGCCTGAAGTTCCGCATTTCCCCGCAGTCCTTCTACCAGGTCAATCCTGTGCAGACAGAGCGGCTGTATGAGACAGCATTGAAGCTTGCCCGTCTGAACAAGGACAGCATTGTACTGGATGCATGCTGCGGGATCGGTACCATCTCGCTGCTTGCCGCAAAACAGGCAAAGCAGGTCATCGGTGTTGAAATCAATCCTCAGGCCATTCACGATGCCATCGGCAATGCAAAGCTGAACCATATTTCCAATGCACGTTTCTTCTGTGCTGATGCAACAGAGTTCATGACACAGGCAGACATTGCCTGTGACACGGTCTTCCTGGATCCGCCAAGGGCAGGCCTGACAAAGGACTTCATGACATCATTGAAATCCATGAAGCCAGAGACCATCGTCTATATTTCCTGCAATCCTCTGACACAGCAGAGGGATCTCAAGGAAATCACAGATCAGTACGAAATCAAGAAGATCGTACCGGTGGATATGTTTCCCTTCACACCGCATGTCGAGACCGTAGTATTGATGT
>OMUX01000093.1 GCA_900314345.1 uncultured Erysipelotrichaceae bacterium
GTCTTAACCCTGTTCTGAGCGGTTACAGACCTCAATCAAGAGGACTGATAACGCATAGATGATACCAGCACAAAAAGGCTTCGTCAATGCTTTTTTGCATACCGGAATCCACACGCATTTCCTCTGATTTTTTGACTCTTCTTCGTTTTTGTATATTTCCGGATGACTGTCATTATTCTAGCATGGATACCGGAAAGAGGAGAATATTGCAATGCTCAAGTCAAAGTATGGAGTCAACCTGATGGATGACGAACAGCCGTTCTACTTCGTCTGGAACGAGCACAGAGACCATGTCCTGCTCATGGACAACGGTGTCGTTGTTCAGGAGTTCATCGACGGCAAATGGACGGATGTCGAAAACAAGACACTTGGCCGCTGGGAGGAACACGACATCACCAAGGATGAGTTCCAGAAGGCTACCGGCGGTGTCATGCCGGATGTTGATCCGAAGGACATCATCGAGCTCTGAGGACAGGCTGTCTTCCATAAGGAAGGCAGTTTTTTTATCCCTTTGAACTGCTGTTCATGGCATCCGCAAAGTCCTGGAAAGCCTGTGCGCCTTTCTGGCCCAGGGAAATAATTTTCTCTCCCCTGTCACACTGCCAGAACTTCCGTTCACTGGATGACACGGTTTTCAGTGTTCCATCTGTGTAGATATAGAAAATGCTGGTGTCCTCATCATGAAGCATAAAGTAATATGCCAGCGTATCTTCTCTGACACGACTGTCTGTCAGCTCCGTAAGCTGCCCTTCTGCAAGGATGCTCTGGATTCCTGTGTACATGTCACTGAGGCTCTGATTTGCCTGAGAGAGCTTCTCCTGAAGATCGCTGTCCTTGAGGTATGTCTGGTACATGAGGGGAATCTCGATATTTTCATTCACAGCAACGAATTCAACCATACCCGGATCTGTCTTCTGCAAGCGTTCCAGTACAGAAATCTGTTCAATATCTGAACCTGCTGAAACAGAAGGTTCTGCTGTCTGCGCAGGAAACGCAGAAGCACTGATCAAAGAGGAGGAACTGTCGCAACCCGCAAGGAAGATGGCCGCGATCAGAATGATTTCATGGATCCGTCTGTCCGCATTTTTCATAGTGATTTACCTGGCGAAGTTCTTTTCTTCCTGGATCCGGATGGTTTCGTGTTTGCCCAGCAATACTGCACAAAGTCATCCCATCGATACTGCAGTTGCATGTATACGTCGAATTTGATGCCGTCTTCATCAATGCATAACCTTTCAGCCGCCCGAGCATAGAATTCTGCCCAGGGAAATGAGGCATCCTCTGTTACATCCAGCCATTGGTCTCCTTCATGCGGTGGAAACGGCGTCAGAAAATATCGTTCGCCATCCTTCCGGATCATGAGTTCCCATTCGCACTTGCCCCAGTAGTAATACAACATTTCAAGCCGCAGCTCTTCGGCAAATTCACTCTCATCCTTTGCTTTTTTCCTGAGTTTTTTCAGGAAGTCCTTCTGGCATACAAGAATATTCTCCTGCATGATGATCCGCCGATTGATGTTGTAATAATACACATTCCATTCCATGCTGCTGCTCCTTTGCCAGCTTGTATATGCAGAATGGAAAAACAAAGTAAAGACTGCAACGATCACAGGGATCATCCTGCACGCATCACAGCTTGTCACTTCGTCAGTCATTTCCCGCTGTTTGTGAAATCCATGTACTTCTGCATGGACGCTCTGTCATTGAGATATGCTGGTTCTTCAAATACTGTTTCAGGGCATCTGCCCTTCCGGAATTCCAGAAGCACGGACTTTGCCTTGCCATCTTCATGGTCATAGGCAAGCCGCATCCTTGCAAGCTTCATGTGATGTTCACTTCCAAGAACAATCAGCTTCTGCAGGTTCACGGCTTTATGCACAAGGAAGAATCTTCCGTTGTCCTTCAGAAGTCTGTCTGCGGATATGTACAGTTCCTCCATGGGAAGGTTCTCTGCATGTCTTGCGGCCCTGCGGTATGCATTGTCATTCTTCAGGGTTTCCTTCTCTGTTTCAAAGTACGGAGGATTGCATACTATGACATCAAACTGTTTCTCATGATAGTCCTGTACTCTTGAACAGATCAATTCTGCCTGCATGCCATTTGCCTGCAGGTTTTTCTCTGCCTGTTCCAGCACTTCAGGAAACAGATCAATGCCGGTCAATGACCTTGGTTTGTGCATGCCTGCATAGATCAGCAGTGCTCCCTGCCCGCAGCCGATGTCCAGCACATCGTCCTTGTGCAGGACATGCATGAAATACCCCAGCAGCTCGGTATCGCTGTTCATGGTGTAGAGCGATGAATCCTGATGGTACGAGGCATCAATGCCCGGAAGGAAGTCCGTTTTCATGTTCAAGTTCCTCAGGTTCCTGGGGCTGTCTGAGCTCAAACCAGAATGTTGAGCCTTCCCCTGGCTTTGATTTCACACCATACTGTGCCTTATGCGCATCCAGGATCGCCTTGACAATGGCCAGGCCGAGTCCTGTATTCGTCATGGATCTGGAGAAGGAGCGGCTGGATTTCTGGTATCTGTCCCAGATATACGGCAGATCCTTTTCGGCGATTCCTTCCCCTTCATCCTGTACTTCCACCCGGACGGTTTCTTCATCCTCCAGTCTTCTTGCCCGGATCCAGATGTTCTTTCCCTGCGGGGTATGCTTGAGGGCATTGGTGAAGAAGTTGTAGATTACCTGCTGGATCTTGAGCTCATCCCCGAATACAACAAGGGACTGGGGAACCTCCAGGTGCACGGATACCTTGCTTTCCTGGATCTGCACACCGGAGAGACCCACGACATCCCGGATGCATTCCGCAATGTCGAAGTTGTCTGTCTTGAGCACATAGTTTCCCGACTGCATGCGGGAAAGCTCGCTCATGTCCGTGACAAGCTTGTTCATGTAGTCTGCTTCATTGATGATGACGGAGAGATGCTCCTCACGCTTCTTCGGGTTGTTTCCGGAAATATCACGGATCATCTCCGCATAGGCACGGATGGAGGTCAGAGGCGTCTTGATGTCATGGGAGACATTGGCAATCAGATCCTTGCGCATCTCATCGATCTTGCCAAGCTTTTCCGAGGCATCGTTCAGCGTGGAGGCCAGCTCCCTTGTCTCTGTGAATCTTCCTCCGTCAAAGTCCGTGTTATAGTCCGCTCTGGCAAGCTTGTCAGCTTCCTTGTTCATTAAGCGGATCGGCTTTGAGATGCTGGAGGAGATGATCAGGGAAACAATCGATGCGATGATCGTGACGATCAGGGCATACAGCAGATACTGCTGGGAGAAGAAGTGGACAATGGAATCCACCGGCTCCAGCGGGGAGTTGACATAGAGATAGTAGTTGGCAAGCTTTGCGGAGATCCTTGTGCCGTAGATGATCATCTGCTGGTCCGTGCGGGGATTTGTGACATTGAGGGAATACTCCCCGTCATTGTCATTGAGCAGCTGCTTCAGCTGCAGACCATCGGAAAGATCAATGTCTGTATTGTCTGCTTCAATATCCGGGCCATGGAACACACAGCCGCTGCCCAAAGCATCAGCATCATAAATGATACTGCCGGCATCGTTGTAGATGACAGCGCACACATTGTTGTCCACCGCCAGCTGCAGGGATCTTGAGATATCCTCGTTTGTGCTTTTCCTGGTCAGCAGGTTTTCCTTGATGGAGTCAGCGACCTGATGAACCGTACGTGTGGTTGTGGTGCGGTAGTACGGTGTAATCAATGCAAACTGAAGCGTTCCTAAAAGCAGCACCATGGCGGTGCCGAAGAGAAAGAAGTACAGCCAGATGTTGAAGCGTATGCCATGATTGTCAAGCTTCAAACTTGTATCCCATTCCTCTCACGGTGACGATGCAGTCACGGTATCTGCCCAGGTTGTGTCTGAGCATCTTGACATGGGTATCAACCGTACGGTCGTCCCCGAAGTAATCGTAGTTCCACACTTCCTCGAGAAGCTTGTCCCTGGAAAGTGCGATGTTCTTATGATCCACCATATAGAGAAGCAGATCGATCTCCTTGGGCGTCAGGTTTGCCTTCTGCCCGTCGACACTTACGCTTCTTCCGCCGGCATCGATGACAAGGCCGCCGTCAAAGAACTTCATGATGCTGCTGGTGCTCGTGCGGGAAGAACGTTCAATGACCGCCTTCACCCTGGCCATGAGCTCCTTGGGGGAGAAAGGCTTGACGACATAGTCGTCCACACCCAGTTCAAAGCCGAAGAGCTTGTCGTACTCCTCCTGCCTTGCGGAAAGCATGATCACCGGTACATTGCGGATCTTCTTGATCTGCTTGCATGCTGAAAAACCGTCGAGCTTTGGCATCATGATATCCAGGATCACACAGTCATAGTCATTCTGCTTCACAAGCTCCAGTGCCTGAAGCCCGTCCTCTGCCTCATCTGTTTCATAGCCGTTGAGTTCTGCATATTCCTTCACGACTTCCCTGATATTCGCTTCATCATCCACAATCAGAAGTCTTGTCATAGTTCTTACCTCACAGTTGATGGATCAATGACCTGCAGGTTTTGTGCAAGCCAGGATCCGTCCTGTTCTATTCTAACATGAAACCGGATGTAGACACCCTTGATGAGCGTGGCGGAGCAGCCGGCATAGATCTTCGGGAAGACAACCAGATCTGCCTCCCCTGTTTCATCCATGATTCTGGCAAAAGCCATCATGGCTCCGGTCTTGGCCCGGTGCATCTTCACGGATTCCACATAGGCAAAGGCATCCAGCAGATGCGGCCTGCCATCGTTTGTCATGTCCCGGATCCTGGCAATTGTCGGACAAGGGATGCTCAGCTTCTGCCGGACCTGGATGATGGGATGAGGGCCGAGCGTGAAGCCAAGGGCTTCCCGTTCGCTTTCACTGACCTCTTCTTTGTTGTCCGCCATGCGCTTTACCATCGGCTTTGAGACAAGGGAATCATCCATGATCGTCTGACCCCCTGCATCGATGCGGATCAGATCCGCATAGCTCAGTGCTTCATCCAGCATGTACTTCATGGTGGTGCGGTTCAGGCCAAAGCCATCCAGAGCACCGGCATTGATGAGCATTTCAATCTGCCTGCGGTTGATCTTTGCGGCAGTCACCCTTGCGGCAAAGTCAAAGTAGTCCAGGTACATGCCCTTGTTCCGTTCATTGACAATCGTATCGGCAGCCGAATAGCCGAAGCCCTTGATCACGGACAGCGGCAGCAGCAGTGCCTGGTTGTGAATCTGATAGTGGCCTGAGGATGTCAGGACACTGGGTCCTTCCACCCTGATGTTCCTTCTTCGGCATTCATCAATGTACATGGATGTGCGCACATCATCCCCGATGACGCTGTCAGAAAGCGCACAGTAGAACTCCAGGGGATGATTGGCCTTGAGGTATGCCATGGCACAGGCAACCATGCCATAGGCAACGGCATGGGACTTGTTGAAGCCATAGCCGGCAAAGTTCGACACCTGATGGAAGAGCAGCTTTGCGGTTTCCTCATCATAGCCGTTTCTGCGGCAGCCGTTCATGAAGTCAGCTTCCATGGCCTGTACATCCTTGAGCTTCTTCTTGGACATGGCCTTGCGCAGACGATCCGCCTTGCCAAGGGAGAAGCCGGCACAGATCTGGGCGGTCTTCATGGCCTGTTCCTGATAGATCATCACGCCATAGGTATCCTTCAGAACCGGCTCCAGTGCCGGGACAGGATAATGCACCGCTGCCGGATTCCGCTTGCCTTCCAGATACTGCGGGATCGCATCCTTGGAAGCCGGGCGGAAAAGAGCCAGGGCAGCGACAACATCATTGAAGCAGTCCGGCTGCATCCTTCGGAGCAGGTTCTTCATGCCGGCAGATTCAAACTGGAAGATGCCGGTGGTATCGGCTGTGGCAAACACACGGAATGTCTCAGGATCCAGCGGAATGTTCCAGATGGAGAAGGAAGGATCCTGCTTCTGCACGGCATCACAGATCACGGAGATGGTCGTCAGGTTCCTGACGCCAAGAAAGTCCATCTTGATGAGACCCCTTTCCTCGAGATACTCGGCCGGATACTGGCTGGTCAGCATGCCTTCTCCTGTCTTCATCACCGGCAGGATGCCCGCAAGAGGAGCCTTGCTCATGACGATGCCTGCCGCATGCAATGTGGTATGCTTCGGCAGGCCTTCAATCCTTGCGGCATTGCGGAACAGCTGGCGGTATAACGCCTTTGCACTGACCACTTCATTGAGCCTTGCATTGGCCTTGAGGGCTGAGGCAAGCGTTGTGCCGTCGGCTTTGGGAATCATGCGCACCAGCATTTCCACTTCCCTTTCCGGGATATTCATGGCCTTGCCCACATCCTTGATGGCTTGTCTTGCCCCGAAGGTATTGAAGGCAATGATGTTTGCGATATGCTGGCTTCCGTACTTCTGATAGACATAGTCAATGACCTCCTGGCGCCGGTTGTCAGGAAAGTCAGTGTCGATATCCGGCATCGTGACACGCTCGGGATTCAGGAAGCGTTCAAACAGCAGGTTGTATTTGATCGGGTCGACCATCGTGATGCCAAGGCAGTATGCCACAAGGCTTCCGGCAGCGCTGCCTCTTCCCGGACCGACATAGATGTTCCGGCTTCTTGCATGGCGCACGAAATCCCAGACGATGAGGAAGTAGTTTTCAAAATGCATGCGGACGATGACAGACAGCTCATAGTGGAGCCGTTTCCTATAGACTTCCTCCACATGTCCTCTTCTGCGTTTCTCCAGACCTGCAAGACACAGCTGTGTGAGATACTGTTCCGCTGTCAAAGAGGAAGGCACCGGGTATTCCGGCAGGCTGGTCTTTTCAAGCTGAAGATCGCACCGGCAGGCGCTTGCAATCTGATCGCTGCGCTGCAGTTCCTCCTGCGGATAAAGCTGTGCCATTTCCTCCGGCGAAAGCACATATCTTCCCGGCAGCCTTGTCAGGCTCCGGTCATCGATGCGCTTGTTGTCCCGGATGCCGTTAAGAACCTGAAAGGCATCCGCATCCTTGTCCTTGAGGTAATAGATCCGGTTGACGGGAACCGTGGGGATCTGCAGGCTGCGGCAGAGTTTTCTGACCGTTTCATTGCGCATCTTCCAGAGACCGCTTTCCTGATAGCTGAGAGCCATGAAAAACGGCGGAAGATCCTCCTTCATCTGTGTGAATCTTCTGCGTACTTCCGCTTCATCATCCTTGACCAGGGCCTCTTCGGCATAGCCGCCTTCACTCCAGGCAATCAGGAAGCAATGCCCGCAGGCATCCTTCAGTTCCTCCAGCGTGCAGGGTCTTCCCTGGGTGCAGATGACCGTGCTCAGGGTAATCAGATCCTGATAGCCTTTGTTGTCCTTGGCAAGAAGCAGGAAGGATGTCTTCTCGTCATGATACGTGCAGTCCGCCTCCATGCCGTATACGGGATGAATGCCCTCCTTCTCACAGGCATGCTGAAACTGGGCAAAGCCATGCAGGACATTGTGATCCGTCAGGGCAATGGAATCATAGCCAAGCTTCTTTGCATATTCTGCAAGCAATGGAATGCGTATGGTGCTTTCCATGAGGGAAAAGCTGCTGCGGACGAAAAGATGTGTGCTCATGAGACAATTATACAGCCATCGGGTTCTGTTTACATTTTCCACGGCGCTGATCTAGAATGATCTCAAGAGGAAAAGCCTATGAACATTGCATATGTAACGGACAGCGGCACCGGAATTTCCATGGAGGCGCAGGCAAAGGACGGGATTCTTTCCCTTCCCCTGCAGATCACGGACGGAACGTCCACATGGCAGGACATGGAGACCCTGGACAAGAATGACTGCATTCATCTTCTGGAACAGGGCAAGGTGCTGAAGACCTCGCAGCCTTCCCCGGGACTCATGGAGGAAATGTTCTCTTCACTCAAGGCAAACGGCACGGACATGGTCATTGCCGTTCCGATCTGTCCCGGTCTTTCGGGAACCTCTCAGACGCTGAGCATGATGGCGGAGGAGGCAGGCCTTCCCCTTCTGACCATCAACACGTATACAACCTGTGTCATCCAGGATTACCTGATCCACAGGATCAAGGAAATGATTGAAGAAGGTGTTCCGGATCTGGAACGGAATGTACGGATCCAGGCCTGTGTGGACTCCTGTGAAACGATTGTCGTGCCGAAGGATCTCAAGCATCTTGCAAGAGGCGGCCGGCTGACCCCGGGTGCTGCCCATCTTGCCCAGCTTCTCAGAATCGTTCCGATCCTGCATCTCAACAAGGAGACAAACGGAAAGATCGATGTCTATGACAAGGTGCTTTCCACCCGCCGGGCATACAGCAGGATCATCGGCCACATGCAGGAAAAGCCGATTGATTCCTCCTGGCATATTGCCATTGCCCACACCAATGCCATCGATGCAGCACAGGAGATGTACCACAGGGTACAGGAAGCCTTCCCGGATGCCGAGACTGAGATCATTGAGCTCTGCAACGTCGTTTCCGCCCAGGCAGGTCTTGGATGTCTTGCCCTGGAATATTTCAGGAAGATCTGAATCTGACACAGCCGCCGCGGTCATGCACGGCGGCTTTTTCCTTTCCCTTATTTATGGTATGATGAGACGGTTCTGAAAGAGGAAATATCCAATGGCAGATGAAAACAGGAAAAACAATGATGGAAGGATCAGCTTTCCGGACCTTCCGGATGTGAATAAGAAAGAGGAGGCTGCTCCGGCGGTATCAGACAATGAAACACCGGCAGTGATCTCTGAAGAAGAGGCAAGGCGTGTGAACAAACCTGCCGTTGTCTCCGCAGAGGAAGTGGATGATACCCTCTCCATTCCCGTGATCCATACCGAGTAACAGAAGAAGCTGGATCAGGAAACTTCCAGAAAATATACGTGGGACACGATCGAAGAAACCGTGGTCTCTTCCAGCGAAGGAAAGAAGAAGGAAGAAGCACCTGCGGTGAAGAAGGCAGAGCCCGCTCCGGTTCACAGGGAGCCTGCACAGGAAAAGAAGACGGTCAGTGAAGCACCGAAGCCGTCCGTGAAGAAGCATGAGGAAAAGAAGAGCCGCAGGGCTGAGGATCCGGATGCGACGAAGATCTATACCGCAAGGCATGAGGATCCGGAGGTTGTGCTGAAAAAGGACAAGGAACGGAAGAAGCGTCTGAAGAAACAGAGACGCCTGAAGATCTGGACCGGCATCCTGTGTGCCTTCGTCATCCTGTATCTGATCGTTGGTGCGGTGGGTCTGACGATTGTCAACCGCATGACCAGCAATGCCCCCGCCCTGGATGTCACGGACTTTATCAGTGAAGAGTCCTCGAAGATCTATGACGACCAGGGACAGATCATTACGGAAGTCGGCGTCCTGCTGCGTGAGAATGTCGCGTACGACCAGCTGCCGGAGTCGGTGGTGGATGCCTTCCTTTCCGTTGAAGACAGCCGCTTCTTCACCCACTTCGGGTTCGATATCCCGCGTTTCACCATGGCGGCGATCCAGAACCTGAAGTCGCATGATTTCTCCCAGGGCGGCAGTACGTTCACAATGCAGTTAGTCAAGAACACATACTTCACAACGGATGCCACAGCAACATCCTTCGGAAGCGAACGTGCCAAGTCCATTGAGTACAAGGTCCAGCAGATCTACCTGGCTATCAAGCTGGAGAGGCTTCTTTCCAAGAAGGAGATCTTCCAGCTGTACCTCAACAGGCTGAACTTCGGCGGCAACATCCGCGGCATTCAGAGAGCCAGCCAGTATTACTTCGGCAAGGATGTCACGGATCTGACATTGCCGGAATCGGCAATGCTTGCAGGTATTATCAACCTGCCCAACCGCTACAATCCATATGCATATCTGGACTATGGCACGGAGCGAAGAAACGAAGTGCTCTACCAGATGTACAACCATGGCTATATTGATGAAACGGAATATAACCTTGCCAAGGCCATCAAGGTGGAAGACCTGCTGGTCGGTGAACAGCGCAAGGCAACGGAAGACAGTGAATACCAGTCCTATCTTGATGTTGTTCTGAATGAAGTCACCGCCATGACCGGAACGGATCCTACGGTCAAGGGCATGGAAATATACACCTACCTCAACAGGGACATGCAGCAGCAGGTGGAGGACATTGAAAACGGCAACGTCTCCAACGTATACTTCCCGGATGATCTGATGCAGTGTGCCATAATCTCCGTTGATAACCGCACCGGTGCCATCGTGGCCATCGGCGGCGGCAGGAATTATGACGGTGCACGTCTTCTGAACCGTGCAACGATGAACTACAAGCAGCCGGGATCCAGTGTCAAGCCGGTACTCTCCTATGCCCTGGCATTTGAGTATCTTGGCTATTCATTGGATGAGGTCCTTGTGGACAAGCCGATCACCTACCCTCTTGAATCCAGGGTGCTGGTCAACTTCAACGGCAGGTATGCCGGTGATGTCTCCATCAAGGATGCGGTCGGCGATTCCCTGAACATTCCGGCGATCCTGACGCTGGAGAAGGTACTGGACAAGGTCGGCCAGGAAAAGGTAGTCTCCTATCTGAACTCCATCGGCTTCTCCCATGTCAACAACGATAACTTCCACTACTCCTATGCCATCGGCGGCACATCGTTTGAAACAACGGTTGAAGAGCTTGCCGGCGCCCATGCAATGCTGATCAACGGCGGCGTATACAACAAGCCGCATACCATTGAGAAGATCGTCATGAGCAAGGACGGCACGGAGTACTACCCGGAGGATCAGAACAAACAGGTGCTTTCCTCCGGCAGTGCATGGCTTGCCTGCCAGCTGGAATACAATGCTGTCTTCGGCAACTATTCAAGCTACCTGCGTCTGTTGAGAAGCGACTACCCTGTCTATGCCAAGACCGGTACCACCGACTGGGGACAGGATGGTCTGCCGTACGGTATCCCGGAAGGCGTCATGAAGGACAAGTGGATGGTCAGCAATACCAGTCATTTCACCAATGCGGTATGGGTTGGCTATGACCAGGCCATTGCCGGCAAGGACTGCTACTTCAACAGCTACAAGTCATCGCTCAATATCCCCGGCAACATCCAGAGAACCCTGCTGGACAAGGAAGCAGAGCTCTTCGGGGCACCGGAGGAGATCGCAAGACCAAGCGATGTCGAGGATGTCACATATGTCTATGGCACCTACCCGCATGTCAAGGTCGAAGACTGGATGACACCGGGTGTAGGCATCACTTCCCAGGTAAGCACGGCAGGACTCAAGTCGCAGCCGTTGATCACCGCTGCAGAATACAACACGTATCTTGCACAGCAGAACAGCGGTCTGCAGCTGAGTGCCCAGTATGACGGCACCGGTTCCATGAAGATCATGTGGAGTTCGGAAGGCGGACCATGTTCCGGGTCCCGTGATATCTCCCTGCATGATCCATACAATGATATTGAGGCTTACGGTGCCTGCCTTGCCGATCTCAACTGGCTGGTGACCGGAGGATCAGGCTATTGGGCAACGGTGACCGTGGATGGCAATGTGGTCAATCAGCTGACCAGCGCCACCAGTGCATGGACCGGCTATGTCGGTGAGCTGTATGGAAACGTACAGGTCTGCGGCGGTGCCGGAGGAAGCGATACCGGTGAAAGCAGCTGTGTTGTGGCAAGCTATACGGACAATGTATATGGCGGTGAAGGATACTGGGACGAAGCAACCCAGACATGGATCGTCACCTCCACGACAAAGACCGGCGGCTACTACGACACTGCAGGCAACTGGATCGATGATCCGAACTTTGATTCCAGCCAGTACGGAAGCTGGGATGCCAACGGCAACTGGATCGGAAGCGGCTGGTGGAACACAGACGGCTACCACATGAGCTGACAATGATTCACTCCAAGGGGACTGCGGTCCCCTTTTCTTCTGCCTGAAAGCGCAGAAAAAAAACAGGAAGCTTCAGTCTTCCTGCTTGAGATCCCTGTGCATTAATTCCGTGATGGCAGAAGTCGGGTTCTTTCCTTCATACAGCACTGCATATACCTGATCGGTGATCGGCATGGAGATGTTTCTCCGGTGTGCC
The DNA here is from genome assembly GCA_900314345.1 of uncultured Erysipelotrichaceae bacterium. Taxonomy (GTDB): domain Bacteria; phylum Bacillota_I; class Bacilli_A; order Erysipelotrichales; family Erysipelotrichaceae; genus Bulleidia. The sequence goes on from OMUX01000093.1 coordinate 11,986, forward strand.
TCTTCATAGACGATCCTGCAGGCAAAGATGCCTTCCACGGTCTTTGTATTCTCCTTGAGGAACTGTTCGGCACTGTCTGCCTTGCCGATGGCAAGACCGGCCATGAAGTTCCTGGAGTGGTGTGAGGTACAGGTAACGATCAGATCCCCTACCCCGTCCAGACCAAGGTATGTTTCCTTCCTGCCGCCCATGGCCACGCCGAAGCGGCTCATCTCGGCAAGACCTCTGGTCATGAGTGCCGCCCTTGCATTGTCCCCCTGGCCGATGCCTGTCAGGATGCCTGAGGCAATGGCCATGATGTTCTTCACGGCAACACCGATCTCTGCACCGACAACATCGTCATTGGTGTAGACACGGAAATAGTTGTTGGAGAACATGTGCTGGACAAGCTGTGCAGCTTCCTGATTGTCAGAGACGGCATTGACTGCGGTCAGAAGACGCTGGATCACTTCTTCTGCATGGCTCGGACCGATCAATGAAACAACCGCTCTGAGCTTGTCTTCCGGCATGGCTTCCTTGATGACAACGGAGAGACGCTTGTGGCTTGCAGGATGGAAGCCCTTGGCTACATTGATGACAATGACCGGTTCATCAATGTAAGGAAGTGCCTGCAGCAGCACGGATTCCATCGCAATGGAAGGCACTGCCAATAACAGACACCCGCATCCCCTGATACAGGAGATATCGGCATATGCATGCAGGCCATGGTTGATCTCGGTGTCGAAGTAGCGGCTGTTGTGATGGTTCAGGTTGATGTCATTGACTTCTTCCGGACTTTTTCCGTAGAGGATCACATCCTCGCCGTTGTCACACAGGATCTGTGCCAGGGCTGTGCCCCAGCTGCCTGTTCCAAGCACTGCTGTCTTCATTCGCTGACCTTCTTCCTTGCAATGATGCGGATCGGTGATCCTTCAAAGTCAAACGCTGCCCTGAGGGAATTCTCCAGGAAGCGCTGGTACGTGAAATGCATGAGCTTCGGATCGTTGCAGGAGAACACGAATGTCGGCGGTGCAGCGGATACCTGGGTCGCATAGTAGATGCGGAACCGCTTGCCGTTTCTTGCCGGTGCCGGGGTTGTGACCTGGGAGTCGGCAACGACTTCATTG
>OMUX01000163.1 GCA_900314345.1 uncultured Erysipelotrichaceae bacterium
TGTTCTCCTGTATACAGGATATCATTAATTGCACATTTTTACATATTTTATAAGTAATTAATTACACGTTTTTTCAATTACTAGATTCAATTAATTACACATTTTCCCAGCCTTGCAGAAAGCTTTCTATTTCCCGTGATCTGATCCCGTATCTTGAAAAGACATACAGGCACTGCAGGTTCATGCACAGGGATGATTATGATCCTTCCGTGATTGATGATCTGGGCCCTGATGTCATCATCCTGGAATCTGCAGAGCGTCTGTTTGAAGAAAGTGCAATGCTTGAACTGAGATAGCGAAAAGGTCACACTGCTGTTCAGTGAATATGCAGTATGGCCTTTACATACGTTCTTTTCAGCTATCAGTATCTCATTTCAGATTGCCGATCAATGAGATCAGTGCACTGTTGTAGTAAATGGCAGCTTCATTGGTGGAATAACTGTTATAGCTGTCTGCGTACACCTTGGCAGAAGGTACATCCCAGGAGATCTGCTGGGTTACCGTGTCTTCCCTTGAAGCATCCGGCCCGCCTGCCAGAGCACCTGGAAGGTTTATACCGGCAGCTCTTGCAATGCGGCTGTGCAGGTCAGTCGGGGAACTCTTGCCATATCCGGAGACAAAACAGAAATCCAGGCTGTTCTTGCCTAAGAGATAGGCTGCCTGTTCCCCTGCTGCCTGCAGGTATTTCTGTTCCCCTGTGCAGCTGTATGCCATGGCAAGGATCGTTCCATTGTCGGCAGCCTTCTGGTTGCTGCCCCAGGTATATTCATCCAATGAAACGTTATAGCCGTTGCCGTTTACCCAGCTCATCAGGCCTTCTGCTTCACTTCTGAGGCTTTCCAGAAGCGCATTATAGAAATCCGGATCATTCCCCTGCAGATGCGGTGTGCAGAGGATCAGGAATCTTCCGTATCCTCCGTTCTGTCTCCAGGAAACGCCGTTTGCACATTTGCTGTCCTGGATGTACAGATTCTTTGCTCTGTTCCGGTAATCATCCTTGCCGGTTGCGGCATACAGTGCAGCTTCAGCATAGAACCTGCCGTCCTTGTCATCATCGTCCAGATACTGTCCGGCAGAGAAATCGTCCGGATTCTTCACAAAGAAGTTGTCACTATTCTTCTGAAGGTAAGTCTCTGCCCGTTCTGCACTATCAAGACACTTCTGTGCGAAGTCAGGATCTACCGTCTGGAATGCCATGGAAGCCATGGCCATGGTTCCAGCATGGAATGCCGTGCTGGAACTTTCCTCCGGGAACAGGACCAGAGCCTGATCATCCATTGCCGGAGCAACACCGTCATAGGCAAAGGACTGCGTGACAACCCTTGCGTTCACACCGCCATCATCCCTTTGCATCTTCATCAGCCATTCCAGTTCATACCTTGCTTCATCAAGGATATCCGGAACACCATTGCCGCTTTCCGGGCCGTTGGTATCATCGCCATAGGCATCCGGATTCCTGAGGTATGCAAGCAGTAGATCACTGGCCGCCTTGGATCCGGTCTTGACATATCTTCCATAGTCCCCTGCATCATGCCAGCCGCCGCTGACATCATAGGAATCTTGCATATAGAGAACCGTTGCCATGCCGGTATGGCATGTATCATGGGCAAATGCCCCTGCCCATGACGCATCCAAAGTACTGCCGCATCTTTGCAGGCTGAGCATATGGATCAGATCTTTCTGAAGTCCTGCATAAGGATCTTCGGAAATCGTGAATACCGGTGAGACAACACCGATCTGGGCACGGATATAGTAGTTTCCCGGCTTGGTCAGGTTTGTGAAATCACCATAGCAGTTGGTCTCTCCGGTATCCGCATTCGCCATTTCATTGACAATGGCACCGGAATAGGCAATTGCATTGGTATCCGCATCCACCACATCAAAGAGGTCTCCTGCATTGTAGAGGAACGTACACCGTTTCTGCATGGAAGCAGGATAGCCTACCTGGTTGATGCGGACTGCTTCGACATTCAGATCATTGGTGATGCGGATGTTGTCAATCGTGACAGTATGTTCATTGTCCGTATTGGCACTCTTTCCAAGCAGGAACTGCAGTCTTCCGCTGAATGTGGTTTCAGACGGAGTAAAGGCAAAGGTGAAGAATGTCCTTTCGGATGTCAGTGTGCAGTCCATGGAGGAGAATACCGTACCGGTATCATTGTTCACTGCCTGTACGGTAATGGTACGGTCCACCGTAGAGCTGGCATTGAAATAGACGGTATAGCCTGCACCTGCACTGTATGGAAGACCATCCCGGTAGAATACCGTATTTTCATAGGTGCTTCCTGCATTGATAATATCCAGGGTATCGGTATCAAAGGTATTGGTATTGTTTACATAGCCATCCACGGTATTCACATACCAGCTGGATTTGAAACCTGTGGTGCTGTCCGGTGTCATCGGTGCATAGGACTGAATGGGATAAGCCATCTGCAGCATGGCCTGTACAGGTTCTGCACTTGGTTCAGCTGATGGCAATACGGAAGGTTCGGCAGTCGCTGCCGGTGCTGTTACAGCGGCTGTTTCCTGAGGTTCTTGATTCTTGATGTGGTTCTTATAATGGATGGCAAAGCCTGCGGCAATCACATCCACGACAATCAGGACAATAATCAGTTTTCTGACGTTGATCTCGTTTTTCTGTTTCTGCTTCATGGGCAACATTATATCATTGCCATTCTTAAGATTGGGTTAAGGCGAAAACAGGCCTCAAACACTGCAGCTTTTCACTACAGTGCATACGGCCGATTAATCCTTCGGGTATTTCAGTTTCTTTCTCTGATTGCATTGATGATGACAGGAACATCTGTTCTCGGATTACAGTCCGCTGATGGCCAGTCAAATCCCAATGTCTTGTAATGCTTTGTCAGTTTCTCTGCATTTGCCATTGCATGGTCCGTCGTGTTTTTCAAGGTGCCAGAAACATCCATATTCTTGCAATAGCCGGGAATGTAGTCATTCAATGACCGCAGCACCTCATTGTTTCCGGTGAACTGATGTGTGGAAAATCTGAAATGCAGCAGGAACCACACTTCGAAACATGGATTGGAAGCGATAAAAACCGGTTTTGACTTTGCGGCAAGCTTCTTCACCAGTCTGGCTTTATTCTGATCACAGTCAAGATCGAGTACAACAAAGGCAATATCCCCTCTCTCTTCTGACAGATCATTGTCCTTCCAGTAGTTATCGATTTTCTCCAGCATGCCTTCTGGATCTGTGACATGTCCCTGCCGCAGGATTTCAATGTGGTAATCTGCATGCTGTTCCTGGAAAGACCGGAAATAGAGAGTCTCCGTGACATTTCTTCCTTCCGCAGTAATCAGGATGACCGGTTTTTGTCTCCTGTTTCTGACATTGCGGCTCTTCTTGTCAAACTTTCTTCCCATCAGATGATCTCCTCCGTCAGAGGATATGGAACAGCACCATATCGTCCGTTCAGATAGCCTTTTTCAATGTTGTCTGTCTTGCGCACGGAGAAATCATCCAGAGAATACAGCACTGTCGCTCCGGTTTTTGCATCTTTTTCAACGAAGTTGATCTGATCCCTTCTCATTCTGCTCAGTGAAAGCAATGTAGTGTCGTGCGTAGTGAAGATCAGCTGCGCACCGTTCTTGTTGATATCCGCGTTCCGGAACAGATTGACCAGGAAACGTACAATGAACGGATGCAGACTCCGGTCAAGTTCATCTATGAAAAGAACTTTTCCATTGTCAAAGGTGTCTTTCAGCATAGGCGCCAGGAAGAACAACTGCTGTGTGCCCAGAGATTCTTCCTGAAACAGAAGGCTGTACTGGTGCTCCTGATGGTTTTCGTCTTCCACCGTATGGCTTGTTGTGATCTTCATTGTCTTCTGAGGAACAGCCGGTATGATCCTGTTATCGATGATAACGCCGTTGAGTGCAGGATTCTGTACAGTGACATTTTCCTGCTGTTCCACTTTGATATCCGAAATATTGATGTCCGCCTGATGCAGGAGCTTCTTTGCAAAATCAATATAAGCTCCGTTTTCCTGTGCATATTTTCCCATGGAATAGTTGATCAGTTCGTCCGAATTCGTAAAGGTGTCGATGCATTCTGACAGCCATGTATACGGTACCTTTGTTGCTTCAGCGTTCCAGTTTGTTGCGGTTGCCAGGAACAGCTTGTTCGGTGTATTCATTCTCACCAAGGGTGAAAGATTCTTTTTTTCGGCCCGTGATATTTCATATTCCGGGCTGCGGGATGCAGATCTTTCAAATACCATTTTCGGCTGATATGTGTCGTAACGGTACAGATATTCTTCGGTCACCTTTTCAGCTGTTGCTGAAAAGCCATAGATGTATTTTTTATGATCTGATGCAATAAATGTAAACTCAAACTCCGACGGAATCTTTTCACAGTCATCCGTAAATTTGAAAGGCACAACAGGAATCGGAATATTCAGCTGCCTGGCATTGGATGTGCGGATGATGATCAAAGCCATGGTCATAGCCTTGAAAAGACTGGTCTTTCCTGAAGCGTTAGCTCCGTAGATCGCAGAAAAGTTCTGTGCCTTGAACTGATTCTGGATGATGATATTCTCAGGATGTTCCTTATCAGCGGAAGGTTCAAGACTTAGGATCTGTTTTTCCTTGATGGACATGTAATTCTTCACCGTGAACTGTAACAGCATATGTACTCCTTTTCTTCATCATCAGTATACGCAAAGAGCGCGCAAAGCGGAACAGTTTAAATTTTTATTTGCGTTTTTTTTGCATATATTATTTTAAAATGATAATTATGAGCAAAATAATACACCTGCCGTGTTTCAGACAGGTGTGTGAGTGCTCAGCCGGTAATGCTCATCTTGACTCTGGTATAGAGGTCAGAGAGCTGCTGGGTGAGTTTTGCATTAAAGCGGAAGACTTCATCCTTCTCATAGCCGGATCTTGGGGTATAGGCAGCGTTCTCGAAGTAGTCTCCGAGTTCTCCTGCCTCATAGTCCCTGACCTCAGTATTGGGGCTGGTGTAGCCGACATACTCAGAGTTTCTCTGAG
>OMUX01000223.1 GCA_900314345.1 uncultured Erysipelotrichaceae bacterium
GACAATAAAACCGCAGCTTTTACCCTGCGGCCTTATGTACTGGTGAATGAGCATCCCGCAGAAAGAACATGGATCTCATCCATCTTCCTGCCGCAGGAATATACCTGCATTGTAGATCAAATACCGAAACTTAATCAACCGATACAAGCTCGATGTGGAAGTTCAGTTCCTTGCCGGCCATTTCATGGTTGGCATCCAGAACGATATCCGTGTCTGTCTTTTCCTTGACGGTTACCGGAATCTGCTGGCCATTGCCCGCAACCATATAGACTCTGTCACCGACAGACAGGGATTCAGAACCCGGAAGCTCGGCAATCTTTGCACGGATGATATACCGCTCATCCGGCATGCCATAGGCATCTTCCGGCATCAGATGTACATCCACTTCCTCACCCGGTTCCATTTCCAGAACCGCCTTGTCAAAGCCAGGGATCATCATGCCGGTACCACAGATGAACTCCAGCGGCTGGCCTCTGTCATAGGAAGAGTCGAACTGGGTTCCGTCATTGAATGTGCCCTTGTAATGAACACGTACGGTCTTTCCGGCATTCTTTCCCTGCATGATGACTTCAGGTCCCCCGCAGCATCCGCCGCATCCGCTTCCACAGTCACCGCCGCACGCATGTGCTTCTTCGTGTTCATGATGATCACAGTTCACGCCAGTGGAGGCAAGCTCGCCTCTGAGCCATGCCTGTACCGCTTCATCCGCATTGCCCTGTGCACCGCTGACCACCATGATGCCGGCAGCGTTCAGTGCATTCTGTGCACCATCTCCAAGACCGCCGCAGATGACAAGATCCACCCCCTGTCCTGCAAGAAGACCAGCCAGTGCTTCATGGCCGATGCCGTCGGTGTTGAAGATCCTTGTGGAAAGAACCTGACTGTTTCTGATTTCATAGAGCTTGAACTGCTGTGTCTTTCCGAAATGCTGGAAGACATTGCCGTTGTCGTAAGTTACTGCAGCGATCATGTATTGTTTTTCTCCTTATAAGTCAAATGACCAAGCAAGTATATCATGCCCTGCATGGTCATTCACAGATGATGCTCAATTGAAGTCAATGCCTTCCATGTTGGCTTTCAGCACATCAGCGCTCTTTGCCAGTTCCATGCGTTCCTCTTCTGACATGGATACCGGAACCAGTCCTTCAATGCCGTCTCTTCCGACAATGGCAGGTACAGACAGTGCACACCCGTCAATGCCGTATTCTCCATGCAATGATACAGATACCGGAAGAACGGATTTTTCATCCTTCACGATGGCACTGCATATTCTTCTCACGGATACTGCAATGCCATAGTATGTTGCATTCTTCCGTTTGATGATCTCATAGGCACTGTTCTTCACATCATCTGCCAGTTCCTTTTCATACGCAGAAAGGTCAATGTCGCCCATGCCTCTCAAGGCAAAGAAGTCAGGCAGCGGAACACCGCTGACATTGGCATGCGACCAGCACACAATCTCACTGTCGCCATGTTCACCGATGATGGATGCGTGAACAGAACGGGAGTCCACACACAGCTTCTGTGAAAGAAGTGTTCGCAGTCTTGCCGTATCCAGTACTGTACCGCTTCCGAATACCCTTGTCTCACCCATGCCGGAAGTACGCTGTGCATAGTACGTCAGGATATCCACCGGATTGGCCACCACAAGGAGAATGCCTTCCGGTTTCACCCTTCTGATTTCCTTCATGATGGAAGAGAAGATCGCAACATTCTTGTGGATCAGATCCAGTCTTGTCTCACCCGGTTTCTGGGCAGCGCCTGCTGTCAGTACAATGACTGAGGCATCCTTGATGTCATCATACGTTCCTGCATGAATGTCCATCGGTGAGATCAATGCCGTGCCATGGCTGATGTCCATGGCCTCTCCTTCTGCCTTGGCCTGGTTGACATCCAGCAGAACGATTTCAGAGAAAAGTTCAGACTGCATCAGTGCAAAGGCACTTGCGGAGCCGACGAACCCGCAGCCGATAATGGCCGCCTTGCGAAGATTCACTGTCATGATTATCTATTCCTTTCGGGGGTTCATTTCCCGCTTCAAGAATAACAGTTTGAAGGAACGATTCCTAATGACATGCTTCAGAATCAATTCTGTTTAGTTCTCTTTCAACCTTATTCAGCGTATCAAAGAAACGCATCGTCGCAATGGAAGGGCCAAAGAGCGGAAGACCGATGGTATTCCAGAGTACCATATGACGGAATGCTGTATATGGTCCTGGAATGCCAAGATCCATGGCAATCTGCTTCAGTTCATCCGCAATCCTTCCCATCCAGAGGAGCGGATATATAAACAGATCCGGGATCCCAAGCAGATAGACAATCCAGTACTTCGTTTTCTTCTTTCCCA
>OMUX01000003.1 GCA_900314345.1 uncultured Erysipelotrichaceae bacterium
GGCGGAGATGATCCTTCCCTTGTGAAGGACTGTGATCTTGTGGTGTTTGCCCTGTACCCGCATGTCTTTGTCAGCTGGCTTCAGGAAAACCAGCAGTACCTGAAATCCGGATGCCTGATCACGGATGTGACCGGTGTCAAGCGTACGGTCATTGCCCAGGTGAACAGCATTCTGAGGAAGGACGTGGAGTTCATTGCCTGCCATCCGATGGCAGGAAGGGAATACAAGGGCATCCAGTATTCCGATGAAACAAGATTCACCAGTGCCAACTTCATCATTGTGCCAACAGCCAGCAACACACAGGCAGCGATTGATACCGCAAGGCAGCTGGCGCAGATCCTGCACTTCCGCAGTATCACGACACTGACAGCCGAAGAACATGACCGCATGATCGGCTATCTTTCCCAGCTGACGCATGTCATAGCGGTGTGTCTCATGAATGCAAATGACAATCCGGATCTTGCCCAGTACACCGGAGACAGCTTCCGGGATCTCACCCGGATTGCCAAGATCAATGAGAACATGTGGCCGGAGCTGTTCATCCTGAACAAGGACGATCTCAGTGAGGAACTGGAATCCTTCATCCATGAGCTGCAGGACTTCGAGGATCTTCTGGAAAAGGAAGATGTGGAAGGCATGAAAGAGAAGATGATCCAGTCCACAAAGAGAAGGAAGGAGTTTGACAAGGCATGAAGAAGATCATGATCATCAACGGACCGAACCTGAACATGCTCGGCATCCGGGAGAAGAACCTGTACGGGAAGGAAGACTATGCATCCCTGATTCATCTGATGCAGGATGAAGCAGCGAAAAGGGGTATTGAGGCAGACTGCCGGCAGTCCAACCATGAAGGAGATCTTGTGGACTGGATCCAGGAGGCATACTTCAAGGAATACATCGGGATTGTGATCAATCCCGGTGCCTATACCCATACAAGCATTGCACTGGCAGATGCAGTCAAGGCTGTGGCACCGCTGCCTGTGGTGGAGGTGCATATCACGGATATCAGTGAACGCGAGGATTTCCGTCATATCTCCTATGAAGCACCATACTGTCTGGACCAGATCAAGGGACATGGCTTCAAGGGGTATGTGGAAGCCATGGATGAGATCCTGGAACATCAGGAAAAGGCTTGAGAATCACAAAGAAAGCATTGCTTGACACACTGTAAGCAATGCTTTCTTTGCGGGAAGAGAGAATCAGAGGAAGATGTGTCATGCATCAGGAGGAAACCAATGGAATTCGGAGAACAGATCAGGAAGCTGAGAACGGACAATCATCTCAGCCAGGAACAGTTCGGTGAACAGCTGCATGTGACAAGACAGGCGGTCTCCAACCGGGAGAACAACAAGAATCTGCCGGATCTCATTCACATGTCGCGGATTTTCCATGTTTCCCTGGATGAACTGATCATGGGAGGAAATGAAGACATGAACAACATGACACAGAAACTCATTAAGGACGGCAGAGACAAGAAGAGCGAGGGACAATATGGTCAGTACCTTAACCGGAACCTTCCTTCTTGTCATGGGCTTCTTCTGCTTCTTTGCCAAGGCAAACAGTGTGGAGTATATCGACAGTGAAGGATTCCTGCATGAAAACTTCTGGATGATCCCGGTTGGATATCTGTTTCTGTCTGCGGGAATGATCGTATTCCTGTGTATCGGAATCAGGACGATCCGGAACCGGATGAAGAAACACTGACTACTGCATCAATGCCTGCATGATGCGCATCTCATCACTCCGGTTCTGCATGAGGGAACGGACTGCTTCTGCCTGCAGTACTTCATCCGTGATGATTCCGTCCACCCGGGATGCCATGAAATGAATGGCGGAATCCATGGAGTTGACGGTCCATACATAGACTTCCTTGCCTGCTTCATGGATCTTTTCAACGTTATTGCTGGTGGCACTTTCCTCTTCCAGCATCAGGGCATCACAGTTGAGATCTGCAATATCCCCGAAGGAGAAATAGCAAAGGTATCCTGTATCGGCATCCGGGTGCTTTGTTTCCAGATCATTGATCAATTCATATTTCAAGGAGATGAACGTGCACTGATCAAGCATGTTCTTTTCCTTTGCCATCTGATAGACATCCTCTGCCATCTGTGCATCCGCGGTATCTCCCTTGAGCTCCAGGAAAAGATGGATCTTTCCATCCGCTGCATCCAGCATTTCCTCCAGGGTGGAAACAGGAACGGAAGGCTCCAGCGGGTTTTCCGTATTCCGTACGGAAAGCTGCTTGATTTCCTCCAGTGTCATTTCCTGCGGCGTTCTTCCATCTCCGCACAGTCTCTGGAATGTGGCGTCATGGTTGATGATATAGTATCCGTCCTTTGTGCGCTGGACATCGATTTCTCCGGCATAGGCATTGTTCTCAACGGCTTTTTCCAGAGCCAGGGTTGTATTTTCATTGCCCAGGGTTCCGCCTGCCCTGTGGGCAACGACCTTTACATCAGAGAAGGCCGGGAAGACCAGATCAAAAAGGTATCCGCCGGCTGCAGACAGAAGCAGACATGCGGCCAGGACAGCACATGCACCAAGGCCAGCCCAGACATGCAGCTTCCGCTTCGGCACGGTATAGGATGTTTCAATTTCCGTGAATTCATCAAAGAGAACGGTCAGCTCCATCATCTGAAACTGCAGGAACAATGCCACATACAGCCCAAGGAGAATCAGAAGCACCAGGCTGAAGAAGATCAGCAGGATGCGTGTCTCCGTGAGATCCGTGACATATGCATGGATCATACCGACCGGCAGGATGTACGCAAGGAACACGATGGCAATGACGATGAGCAGTGCCTTAAGAATGAAGAAAAGATACTTCTTCAGGAATTCCTTCCAGTGCTGCTTCATGAGAACACTGGCATGTGCCATTGCTGTTTTCGGGTTTTCCTTCCTGAACAGGATGAAGTGGAATGTATAGAGATTGATGAAGCCAAGATAAAGAAGGGCAATCATGCCTGCTTCATACAGTACCTTCAGGATGATCCTGCTGTTGATCACGGACATGATGAAGTCCGGCATCGTGAAGTCAGATGTTAATGACACGGAGAACGTGGCTCCGGCAAGCGGGGCAAGGAGCGATACATACAGGACAATGAGGATGCCTCTGGGATTCAGGAATCTTCTTGTTTCGAGCAATGCTTCATTCAGGAGCTTCCGGATGCTGAACTTTTCCTGTGTGAGGATCTTCCTTGAAAGCAGGATTGTGGCATTGATGTCAATTGCCGTATAGAGAAACAGGATGGCAAGCCCGATCAGGACCAGGATCCATCCCTCCCAGCTTCTCAGAAGATAAGGAAGATCACAGCTGGTAAAGGCAGAACGGTTCA
>OMUX01000058.1 GCA_900314345.1 uncultured Erysipelotrichaceae bacterium
CTTCGCCATCAGTCCATACGAATGATTGGATCCCTCTGTCATGGCCTTCATACAATGCATCTTGGCGAGATTCAGATTCCTGGGAACACCTTCTCCATAGAATTCCATCTGTGCCATTCTGTGCTGGATAGAGCCCGCTATAAGGCCTCTCTCATTGCTGACCAGTAAATCCTCATACCGCTTATAGATTTCTTTCAGATCAGCCTGATTTGGGCTTCTGCGGCCATTCAGCAGTTCCTTATGCCTCTCAACAGTCATCCGGTATTCTTCAGCCCGTGAGTCTGTCAGACCATCCAGCTCCGCTGCTTCTTCATCGCCCATCCAGCTGATCAGTTCTACCTTTGAGACTGTCGCTTTAAACGGTCTCTGATTCGAGAACTGCTTAATCTCCTGCAGGATAATATTCCCGATCTCCTTGTACAGTTTCTTCAGCTCAGTGGTTTTGATCGTGCTGTCTCCGGCATCATTTTTCATTGCCTGATCCAACGGTTCCAGAGCTTTCAGGTATTCTTCATATAACGGACTCAGCCGGTCTGTCTTAAGCAGATCATCGGTTATGCGATCGATCGTATCGCGATACGGAATCATAGCGGATGACCCGTACTGAAGCCGGCCTATTTTCGGAAGAATTCCGGCAAGGGCCTGTATGCTGTCGATCTTCGACATATCCACTTCATGCAGCACTTCCATTATTTCCGCTTTTTCCTGATCCTTCAGATTAAACTGCGTTTCATAATCGTTCCCTGTCAGATCACGAATCGTCTGCCTCACTGTCATTTCCTTGGCGATGATCTGTTTCAAGGACTTCATCTGCTTTTCCGTGAAGGCTCCGCGATCTCTTGTATGAACCTTTTCCATGAAGATCACATGCATATGAGGATGCTGTTTGTTATTGTGATAATCCATCCACCAAAGCATATTCTTCGGGTCAAACCCGACCTTCTTAAAGAACTGCGGCAGTATCTTTTCGATCACCGCCGCATAATCTGCCGCATGGTACAGAAGGTTCTTATGCGCCTCATCATAGGACTCCAGGGAAATCACCATATCCCAGATCAGATCACCCGGTTTACTGAAGGCTTCGGTCCCCTGCCGGCGGAGTTCTTTTCTTTTTTCCGCTGTCAGCACCCCGAGAGAGGAAACCGTTGCGCCAGTCGAAGCCTCCTCCCTGGATGTATATCCGAGAAAGCCATCATCAAAGAATGTCAGCTGATCTCTCACATTCTCCTCTACGGCATCCTTTCTTCCGGTATAGTCCATATAGCCATTTGAACCGAAGATCATTTTCGCATTCATGGTTCCCTTAAAGCGCGAGTTCTTTGGCGCAGGTTTCCCCCATTCAAAAAAGCGGACGGTATCAATGATCTTCGGCATTGCCGGTATCCTTTTCCCCCGTTCCGCTGATCGCCCGGTTCAGCTCATTTTCCAGTGCACTCATTCTTCTTTCAAAATCCTCTTCCAGCTTTACCGCCTGGCGCAGGCTTCTCTCCATAATCAGGCGCTGTTTCTTCAGAGAATCCAGTTCCTGCCTATCTAGGTCGATTTCCGCAGTCAGTTCCTGTTCCCTTTGTCGGATCCTGTCCAGATTCTTTCTGATCTCGTTGCTGTTCATAAGCACCACCCTTCATAACTGAGTTCATTTTCATCCAGATACTCTATTTCCACCGGCTGTTTCTCACCCAGCTGCATCGGCACCAGTTCTTTTAACAGATCTTTCCGGATATACGAGTCCACTCTGTCCAGAAATCCTCCGGTAAATGATTTTGCAATCATATTGTCCAGACCATCTGTTATGACCGTGTCATGTTGTCGGTTGATCATAATGAAAGAGGCGATGTTCTCCATCGTCCCCTCAAAGTACTGTCCGCCGGTATGATAACCCTTATTATCAAACACATATCCGATTACTGTTTCTGCCATTTTCATCCTCCCATAACATACGCATTCCTGCCTGCAACATAGTCTTCCACACAGTGCCTCATCGCCTCATCCAGCTGTGGATAGTCTTTCCGGTAATCTTCCATCCATTCAGCAATCAGTTCATAATCACTGCCGTCAAGCAGATAATCATATTCCAGTTCTTCTGCTTTCTTCTGAAGTCCCAGGATCAGATTCACTTCTTCCTGCGGCTGATCTGCAGACTGTGCTTCCGCTTTGGGGCAATTTGCCCCAAGCATCTCCTGGATGCTGTGGAAATGCTGTTTCTTCTTTTCCTGAACCAGTCCCATCCATCGCTCCAGAAACTCATTCTGCTTCTTATCCGTTACCGGCTGATTGAAAGCCAGGAACTTCTGACGGATCCGGTCACATTCCGGATTGATCTCCACTGTGATCAGGGATCTGTTCGGGCGAGCTGTCTCACGCATGACATAGATCAGGGACTGATGATTGATGATTCTCTGTCCGTAAGAGCCTACACAGTTTCGCTGCTGTTTAGCTTCATCGATCAGATCCGAATGATTCCGGATCCCGCGGATAAAGAAAACATCTTCCGAATAATCATTCTCCGAAAGATATTCACAGGCATTCTCCATTTTCTTCTCCAGAATCTCATCACGCTTTTCCCGTATTGTCCTGGCTGTCACGTCGTGCTCCCGTTTCAGACTGTCCGAGTCGATCCGGGGTTGGATCTCCAACTGCTCGCACATGCTCAGGTAATCGTTCAGCAGAGGGAATGCTTCTCTTGCGCTGATTGCCTGGAAGGTATCCAGCCGCTGCAGATAGTTCATCAGCGTATGCCAGGTAAATACCGGCTTACCGCTGTGCCTGCGGTTCAGGATGGAATTGACGGTCTTCAGATCATCCGCGTCAAAATGCATCCAGTATGCCTGTTCTATGGTTTCCTTCGTAAGCTTCCCGGTCTTTGCCATCTTCCGATACACATCCCAGATCTCGAGGTCTGTTTCACCGCGGAGCGTAGTATAGACATCCTTGGAAGTCTTGAATATGTTTTTGAGTTTCGTCCCCGGCTGCGTCAGCCGGTTGAATGCATCGATCTCTTTTGTCTGCCGCCAGAATCCCCGGATCCCGTTCTCTACGAAGTCATATCCTGCTTTGATCAGCTGTTCCAGCTGCGGACACGTAAAGAACAGAAGCGGATTCGTACAGTCATACTGTCTTGCCGTTTCCATCCCATATGGATTGGTTCTCTCCAGAATATCCCACAGATCAAGTTCACTGTTCAGCAGCATATAACTACCCGGCTCCGGGTATTTGGCAAACACTTTCCATTTGCTGAACTCCATCTTTTCCAGCATGACGGGATGTTCGAAATCTACAGATCGGCCATCCGCATAATCTCTGGCCGACTGGTAAGAAATATACAGCGGCTTGTTGAAGTACATTGTTATCCTGTTTGACCACGGAACACCGTTCTGATCCACATAGATCAATGTCGTATTCAGATCCTTCTGGGAAGATGGCAGTTCCAGGCAGCTTGCTGAATTCCGCGGTCGCCGGTCAGAAACAATCAGGCGATTCCGTACTGCAGCAGCATACACATTTGATCTCCAGCCGGCAGGTATTCGAAACAACGGCTCTTCATCCTTTATTCCTTTTAGCTTTGCGGCAGACACTGTGAACTGTTCCAATGTGCCTGTACCGCTTAATTCCATCAGCACATCTGGCGGATTTACATTACCGACTTCAACCACGCCTTTCACGACGCTCTTTCCAAGCTTATTGGTTACTACCGGCATCTCGTCCAGGATATCGAACAATGTCATTTGCCTGTTTATTTCAGTCATTCACTCACCATAAAAGGGAATGCACATTCATATCACTGAAGTACATTCCCTTCCCTTTGGTCATCATTGCAGATCATCCTTCCTGTCTCAGACGGTTTCATCCATCTCCGACCGGCACCTGCAACCATGCCATCTTATTCCCCGGGGCAATTTGCCCCAAGGCTACATCAGTTCTTCATCTTCAGCTTCCGGATTCTTCACCCGCATCTCTCTTGCCACCTTCTCCGGTATCAGGATGTCCCACGGCAGCGTCATGTACAGCAGCCGCTCAACACCATCCTTTGCCCGGTCGATATTCAGTCCCTTGCACAGAAGCCTCATATATTCCTTTGATTCCCGCGCAAGGATATTCGTTGCGTTGAGTGACCGGATGAAACCGGACATATACTTCCTGAAGACTCTTTCAAATACGATCTCCAGTCTCTGCATATATGGATCATTGCAGTTATCCGCAAGTACGGAAAGATAATAGCTTTCGATTGCATCCGTTATGATCTCGGATTTCCCTTTCGGTTTGCGGTTCATCTTTACTGCTGTTTCCTGATCAAGCTGCATCAGATGGGTCAGTTTACTCTGTATTTCATCAGAGACCCGGAATGTCATCACTTCTTTTGTCACAAATAAACCGTTCCTCCCGGGGCAATTTGCCCCAAAAACATGTAATACGCCCGTATCACAGCACCAGTGCATTCTGTATCACGGCAGTAATACCTGCGTAATACGTCATTATCCGCTTTGTTATCACCAAACTGCCCGTTGGGCTGTTCTGCTCAGGAGGATTTTGTAATACAAAATCCCTTATCCTGCTATAAATAGTAAAATCTCCTTTTCGCCTCATTCTGGCAGCCTGTCAGACAGGATCAGGGTCCGTACATTCCTTCCAGTACTGCCCCGTAAGAATTCAGAAATGCCTGAAAGCTGCTGAACTTTCTGACCCGGAATCCGTAGGAGTTGGCCGTCGTCGCATTGCATTCGCTGACCAGAACCGAGCCGTCTTCGCCTACTCCTTCGATGAAAACCGCATGCCGGACAGCCCCGAATCTGATCGAAGCAATCGACTGCGGGATTGGATTGTTGGGATTTCTGGAGTAGGTTCCCGGTCCGGGAGACACATGATCGATGGCCACAAGTTGGTTCCAGTTGAGCGGCAGCGGGAAGTTTCCGTCGTGATTGTTCACATCCCAGAAGCGTCCGGCGGCATAACTGGAGCAGATCATCTTGTTCCATTTGCCGGTGATCGACGCGGTCAGACACCGGTCATACGGCCAGGCGATGTGGTTGTTCGCGTCACAGACACACGGATTGCCGTGGATCCCGTCGGGGTTGAAGCAGTAGTACTTGCTGTCGAAGTCGATGACTACGCCTTCGATCTCCATGATTCCGCCGGGCTGCGGATCGTACGGATCATCATTATCATCGCCGTCACCGGAGGGATCATGGTACGTATCGCCGTACTTCCAAGGCTGGGAAGTCGAGAACAACAGCATCGGATTGAAGAAGCGTTCGCTTCCTTCATCAAGAAAATATGTTTTGACAGAGACCTCATCCGAGAAACCAAGAATCTCATTCTGTTCCAGTTCATATCCGATTTCTGCCACTGAGTCATAAACCCCGACATATTTTGCATAGAATTCCGTACCGTTATTTTCAATTCTCTGTGTAATATATGGACCTGATGCTGATTCTCCTGCATCGATAACCTCTCCGGTTGATACTGCCAGAACGTATCCGGAATCATACTTATCTGATGTATTCAGTTCGATGGATACGTCAGAATCTTCATTGATAAGTTTGTATCCATACCGCTCTGAAGGATCCCCTGCAGCTGGTGGAATATACGGAAATGTCCAGAAACCTTCTCTTGTTTTCCGGCATTCTGTTTCCGGTTCAAATGCAGTGCAGGCATCCTTATATACCTCTTCTTCGGTATAATCAAAGACCCATTCATATATCGGATATCCTTCTTCATCCAGTTCCTGCTCTCTTGTTTCTTCATCAATCACTTCTTCCCTGCGGTAATGATCCTTCTCAAAGAGTGTCGGGATCCAGATATCCTCATAAGCAGAATCGGGAATCGTCCCCTGGAATTCATCGATATCCGAACTGTATAAAAGAAAAGATCCCGAAGGATCTGTATCAATTTCATCATCGAAGGTTCCGTCTGACAGTACGTGATGGATGCAGCCTTTGATATCATGTGTGTATTTCGGATCCATACTGCAGGCAAGCATTTCAGCGTATTTGTATCCGACATGATGATCTT
>OMUX01000026.1 GCA_900314345.1 uncultured Erysipelotrichaceae bacterium
CTGATGTTTCATACACAATACGCCATGAATGAACAGATCACGATGCTGAACAAGGAACACCATGCCCATATCGAGAGTAAGCATGCAAGAAGATTCAGTGATGCCCACTACAGCATCAATGGCACACGTTTCCTTCTGGAATGCCTTGCCTACAGTGATGGTTCCATAGTGCTTCGAATGACAGAGTATGCATTCATGGAAGAACTGGAATACGGGGAACAGACATCTCCATGGGAAGCAGAATACCGTCTTCCAAGGATCGGACTTCTTCTCATCAAAGGCGGAAAGAATGTGCCGGAACAGGGAATCATACACATCGAGGATGATGAATTTTCAGTGATCAAGCATATGGAAATCGTTCAGATGCGTTCCTCCCTATATTGTCAAGCACAATCTCGCTTATTTATAGGCTTTTTTTGATGTACCTCATTCGTACAAGCCACTGGTTATGGAAAGCCACCACGCATCTGATGTGCTCAGTCACAGAATTCAGGGTTTTATGAAAACATAACGTCATCATTTCTGATGAATGGCCATGTATTGCATACCCATCCTTCTATGGAAACGCACCTCCCGTGTCTACCAGGATCATCTCATAATGCTTACTGAGAGTCCCAACTTCCTTCGTTCCGTCTCTCCATAACCTGGGCGCTGATTAAGCTATACTTCAGGATCTATGTCCCATGGAATGCATTTATTTCAGCTGCCGGCTCATACTTTGTCTTGTTGAATCTGCCAGTCTCTGCTGCAGCACCTTTTGGGTGGACGTTGTCTGCAGCTTTCTCTGGGTTAAGCTGTTTCCGTCTCTGATCCGTCGATCACAGACAGATCCCAATACCTGATTCTTCGGATACTGGAATCCATCCATGATCCGGTTGTGTGTGCTTGAGGATTACGCTGCCTGCAGTCTTACAATGTCCGAAGTCATCTTCTGTCCGTCATAGTCAATGCCTTTAGTCAGTATTGCGTAGAACACCCTGATTACCTTGCAGGCTACTGCGATCAGCGACTGCATTCCTTTCAACTGGTTCTTTTCCCTGGTTGTGTAGTACCGATGGATTGCAGCGAATGATTCATCATTGCAGACCAACGAGGTCGCCAACTCATACAATGCCAGTCTTAATCGCTTCCTTCCCCGGTAGCTGATAGAGTATTGTCCCTGATGCTTTCCGGAGCTGTTCTCTACAATGGACAATCCTGCCAGTTTCTGGATCTGCTTGGGATTGCTGAACCGGCTGATATCACCGACTTCTGCGATAAATGTGACCACTGTTGCGGTTCCAACGCCGTTCATCGCAAGCAGTTTGTCTACATTCGACACCTGAGGAAGCCTTTCCTCGATCATTACCATGATCTCAGCCTTGCGGGCTGTGTAGGTCTCATAGTCCTGCAGGAGATTCTTCAGCTCCATTCTGGCGGATATCGGTGCAGCTTTTCTTCCAATGCTCTTCCTGGCCGCGTCATAGATCTGCTGAGCCTTCTTCATTCCGACGCCTCTGACCTTATGATTACGCCAGATCTGATTGATCCCCTCAACGCCGAGGGTGACAAGATCTTCAGGCAGCGGGTATTCCTTCAGAACCATGATGCCTGTCTTAGCGTCAGCGTTCCTGTATACCTCCTTGAACTCCGGGAAGTAGATACTGAACCATCTCGCAAGCCTGTTCTTGATCCTTGTCAGCTGTTCTACGGTCATGAGTCTCTGGTTTGACAGCTCTCTGAGTTCTGCATAGATTCCTTCAGGCATGTAGGGCAGGGTATATCTTCCGGTGTTTACCAGTCCGGCAATCACCTTCGGATCCTTGCGGTCATTCTTGGTCGGATCGTTATCATCCAGTTCCTTGGACTTCTTCACTGCAGCTGGATTGACCTGTGCCAGGATCATACCGTTATCCTTAATGTAGTTGCCGAAGTTGATCCAGTAGTGTCCAGTAGGTTCCATACCAACCAGAACATACTTCTTGTCTGCCTTTGCCAGAATATCCTCCACCCAACGTCCGAATGAATTGAATCCTCCCTGGCTGTTTGTGAACCTGAATGCCTTCTTGCCTGACAGCTCAACGCTGCGGTTACTGAATGCCCTGGCGTAGTGTGCCTCGGACCCAACGTCGATCCCCACCACCAGGAACTCATCAGTAATGAATGCAATCCTCTTGTTCTGATCGTTTAACTCAGCCTGATTGATCTTCGTGCTATACTTCATCTCGTACCTCCATTTGATTGATCAGCTAACCGGCTAGTCAGCAGATTCAATTGTATGTGAGGTACTTTTCTTTTTCATCTCCCTTCTTCCTGTCAATTGTCCACCCGACAATTACATGTTACAGGAAGCTATACTGTAGATGAGATCATCGAACAGAAGCTGTATTTCCTGATGCCGTTCACCTATTTCCTTTATCCGGAGAAAAAGGAAAGAACAGCTGAAGAAATACAGCAGATGGCAAAAGACCTGACTGCAATGCTGGATGCCCTTGAACAGGCAGCACTCAACGGAGAACTGACGACACAGGAAGCCAAGGCAGTCCTG
The DNA here is from genome assembly GCA_900314345.1 of uncultured Erysipelotrichaceae bacterium. Classification (GTDB taxonomy): domain Bacteria; phylum Bacillota_I; class Bacilli_A; order Erysipelotrichales; family Erysipelotrichaceae; genus Bulleidia. The sequence continues at coordinate 2,528 of OMUX01000026.1, forward strand.
CAGTGCATGTGGGAAGTCTACAGCAGGTACACATCCGGTGATCACAAGACACGCAAGGAGGTACAGAACACCATGAGAGGCAAGGAAATCTATGTACCAGGTACCA
>OMUX01000091.1 GCA_900314345.1 uncultured Erysipelotrichaceae bacterium
TAATGAACAGAACCCTGATGCACTGTTTATCAGGGCCTCTGATCTCCATGACTATCCCTGGACGAATTCCATCCAGTGTGTCGGCAGAGCAGGCATCGGTGTCAATACCATTCCGTTGAAGGAATGTGCTGAAAGAGGCATCGTTGTCTTCAATACACCGGGCGGCAATGCCAATGGTGTCAAGGAACTGTTTGTCTTTGCATTGTCCATGGCGAGCCGTGACATCTTTGACGGCATGAAGTGGGTCTATACCTATGATGGAAGCGAAGGACCTATTGAACAGCGCATGGAAAAGGTGAAGAAGCAGTTTGCCGGACCGGAGTTCATGGGCAAGTCCCTGGGTGTCATCGGCATGGGCAATGTCGGATCCCTGGCTGCCAATGCGGCAGTGGATCTTGGCATGAAGGTCTATGGCTATGATCCCTATCTTTCCGTGGATGCCGCATGGAAGGTGTCCAGCCATGTCTTCCGTGTATCTTCCCTCGATGATATCCTTGCCCACAGCGACTACATTACACTGCATGTACCGCTGAAGGAAGATACCAGAGGCCTTATTAACAAGGAAGCCATTGCGAAGATGAAGGACGGTGTCCGCATCATCAACTATGCAAGAGGCGAAGTGGTGGATGAGGATGCCATTGTAGAAGCACTCAACTCCGGCAAGGTCGCAAGGTTTGTGGCAGACTTCCCGACCGAGCGCCTTGTCCATACAAAGAATGCAATCCTTACTCCGCATCTTGGCGGAACCACCATTGAAGCAGAAGGCAACTGTGCAAGGATGGCAGCCCTTGAGATTGATGACTACCTGCGCAACGGCAATATCAGAAACTCTGTTAACATGCCGGATGTATCCCTTCCAAGAAGCGGTGTGGAACGCGTATGCATCATTCACAGAAATCTGCCGGGCATGTTAACAAAGATCATGCCGGTCTTCTCTGAAGACGGCATCAACATTGCCAACATGACAAACAAGTCACGCGGGGAATATGCATACTCTGTGTTCGACATTGATTCCACGATTGATGATGCCCAGGTTGTTTCCCAGCTGGAAGCCCTGGAAGGCGTTATCCGTGCCCGTACACTGCATTGAGGATATCTGAAACAGAGGTAAACATCCATAATTTCTCAGCGCTTTATCAAACAGTGTATGATCAACTAGCGGGAGCAAGAACTCTGGCGTCAGATCATGAAAAACCTGAGAGTATCTTAGGCTTATAACCTTGTTTCAGAGCGAGGAAAGGTTTGAGGCTTTTCTGGGTGGACTATAAGGCAAAGGATGGTCATTCCTTGCCTTTTTTCATCTTGATATGTGATACAAAGCAATATTTTATGTGCTCCACTGACGCCGTCGTTGTCAAACCGGCTGCAAGCTTTGCTTTTTAGCATATTAACCACTACGCAAACCAGCTGACCTGCAGCCTTGGCAAAATTCTCATATCATCCTTAATAAACTGTACCGATGCACCTATTCAGATTGAAAGGGGATGCAGAGGTGATTCTGCACCAGCCTGTTTGCTAGACACCAGATGCAGTATAACGCCATGCTTGTGTACAAATTTCCTTGATTATGGCTACGTTTTTGCTCACTTCTCTGGGATGCATTGAGTCCCTTTCAGCGGTCAATTAAGATTTTTTCATACAGTATCAGCATCCATATCGCTTTTTGATGTACGCTGATCAATGGGGGATAAGTATGAAGCATACGTTATTCAAATGGATGATTGCCCTGGTGATGGCAGTGTCTACTGGCGTGGCACCGGTCATGGCAGAAGGTGAGGACGGAACGAACGATAGCAATCCACCAGCAACTGTTGAAAAGCTTCCTGCACCGGACGGTGTCGGCTGGGATGAAAATGGCTTGCCACAGTGGAATGCTGTAAATGGTGCAGAACAGTATTGGATGCGTTATCGGGTATACCGTAACGAAACTGATACGGAAGTTCTGACAGAAAGTACGTATACCGATCTCTATGTACGTAATCTTGGCGATATGAATCCAGTGAAATATACAGACTTTCCGCAGGCATTGGCAAGATTGGTTGCATCTGTTGATTCATCAGTGAAGGATGTCTTTGTTGAATTCTGTGTGATGACATGGGGAGATGGTCAGACCGCATTGCCTTCAGATTACGGCAGTTATTCGGAAAAAAGAGAGTTCAACCTCAGTGATGTTTCTGTTGATCAGATTCCTTCACCGATGATTACAGACTTCAATGATGATTTTGTACTTTCATACACCAAGGTTGAAGGAGCACAGCAGTATATCTACTGGGTTTATGTTCTTGATGAAAACAATAATCCGATTGTAGCAGATGACCCGCATACATCTACAGGCTATTGGGATGCGGATCATCTTTCAGAAGATCTGAAACCATCCATCAATAAGTACCTGCAGGACCATAATCTCTCAGGCAGAACGGTTTATTTACGGCCGGAAGTCTTTGTAAATGGTGGAAATGAAAATTACAGTGATGATGCTGTCGGTTCAATTAAGGAATACACGTTCGTGGAGGCTGAGGAAGCCCTTCCTGTACCGACCGATGTCAGTTTCAGCAGAAATGGTGATCTTTCCTGGAAGGGCAGTGCTGGAAATGACAATATCAGCCAGGTAGAGTCACAGATCTGGTGGGTTCCTTCTGGAAACGAATGGTCAGAGACTGATGCACCTGACATGGGTGGCTATTACGGAGGTGAATATCCGGAAGGTCAGTCAATCAATGAGAAAATGTCCCTGTATAGCATTGCCAGTCTGAATCAGGTTCTTAACAAGAATTATGACATTGTTCTGAGACTGCGCTTTGACAGCAAGGACCTCTCCAAATACCAGAATTCTCCATGGACAGAGCAGATCCGTATCACAGGATTCCTCAATGTAGCCACGGATTCCGCTTCTGCTGTCAAGGATGCTGAAGATGCAGAAATCGTTAATGAAGCAGGAAGAAAGGCAATTGTTGCAGCACAGAGTAACAATGAACTTGCTGTGGAAAATCCAGAGGAAGCCAAGGCTGCAATCAGCGCTGCGTATGAAGCGGGCCAGCAGATTACAACAGGCATCCAGGTAGATAAAGAAGAGACTGCTGAGAAGCCTGCTGCAGCCGGAACAGAGGAAACAGTACTGGAGAGCTTTGATGTAAAAGCGCAGCTGAAGAGTGAGGGAACAGTGCT
>OMUX01000103.1 GCA_900314345.1 uncultured Erysipelotrichaceae bacterium
ATCATTCAGAAGAGCGCCCTGCATGTACTACAGAGGTCTTCATTCGTCATGCTGTGTCTCTTTCTCAGAACAGTCCCTGTGCCATCATGGCATCAGCGACCTTCAGGAAACCGGCAATGTTGGCACCGGCAATCAGGTCATAGCCAAGGCCATAGGTCTGTGCTGCCTGCATGGAGCTGTCATGAATGGACTTCATGATGCCCTTGAGCTTCTCATCCACCTCTTCTGCTGTCCACTGCAGGTGTTCCCAGTTCTGTGACATTTCAAGTGCAGAGACGGCAACACCGCCGGCATTGGCTGCCTTTGCCGGGCCGATGATGACACCGTTGTCCTTCATGTATGCCAGTGCTTCATTGCTTGTCGGCATGTTGGCAAGCTCGAAGTAATACTTCGTGCCGTTTTCAACGATCTTCTTTGCTTCGTCCATGCCTACTTCATTCTGCTTTGCACAGGGAATGCATACATCCGCCCTGACTCCCCATGGCTTTTCGCCCGGGAAGTACGGCTTGTTGAACTTGTCGGCATACATCTTCACATCGGCATGTCTGCTGGCTCTCATTTCAAGGAGGTAGCTGATCTTCTCGTCTGTGGTAATACCCTCTTCATCCAGTACGTAGCCGCTGTGTCCGCTGATGGTGATGGCCTTTCCGCCAAGCTCGGCAATCTTCTTTGCGGCACCCCATGCCACATTGCCATATCCTGACAATGCAAATGTCTTGCCCTTGATCGTGTCATTCTGGTGGGCAAACACATTCTCTGCATAATACAGTCCGCCATAGCCTGTGGCTTCCGGTCTCATCAGGGAGCCGCCGTAGCTGAGTCCCTTGCCGGTCAGGACACTGTTGTCCCAGGAATCACGGATCCTTCTGTACTGTCCGAAGAGATAGCCGATCTCCCTGCCGCCGACGCCGATGTCGCCTGCAGGAACATCGGTGGAAGGACCGATATGACGCTGCAGCTCCGTCATGAAGGACTGGCAGAAGCGCATGATCTCACCATCGCTCTTGCCATGAGGATCAAAGTCGCTTCCTCCCTTTCCGCCGCCGATCGGCAGTGTGGTCAGGCTGTTCTTGAATGTCTGTTCAAAGCCAAGGAACTTGAGGCTGTCCAGGTTCACGCTTGCATCAAAGCGAAGTCCTCCCTTGTAAGGTCCAAGGGCACCGTTGAACTGTACACGGTAGCCTCTGTTGACCTGTACATGTCCTGCATCATCCACCCAGGTGACACGGAACTCCACGACTCTTTCCGGCTCTGTAATGCGTTCCAGCAGTCCTGCTGTCTCGTACTCCGGATGTGCCTCAACGACAGGTCTGAGTGTTGTCAGAACCTCTGTGACGGCCTGAAGGAAAAGCTTCTCCCCCGGATTGCGCTTTGATACCTGTTCAATGACTCGATCAATATAATCCATAAAGAAATCAAAACCCCTCCTGTTTGCCATTCCATTATAAGCGCTTTCAGAAACAATGCCACAGGCAGATGAAAGGCTCCCGGTATTTTCAGGAGCCTGTTTCATCAGTTCAGGATTTCCGGATGATCCTTGACGTAATCATCCAGATCATATTGAATGCCGTTAATACCGGTGATCTGTACGTTCACAGCCTTGTTGATTTCCACAAGATCCTGCATGGAAATGCCCTGTGCGGTATGGTAGGCATACTGCGTCACACCCGGGGAACCGGCATTGACAAAGTTCACACGGTCCTTGTTGTCTTCATAGTTTGTCACATAGAGTGTGCCCTGCCAGCTGCTGACATCATCCAGGGAAACATCGCTTTCATAGAATTCATCGATCATGGCCTTGCGCTGCTTCTCGAGAATCTCAATGACTTCCGGATGTTTCTGGATGTCTTCCGGGGACAGGGATGCCGTGAATGAAACATCCCCTGAACCGTTGTAGGAATCCATCCGGAAGCTGTAGTACTCATAGACAATGCCGCCCTTGCCGCCAATGGCATAATTGCCGGCCATGCCGAAGCCTCTTGTATGCATGCCAAGCTGCACTAAGAGGAAGGAAGCCAGGATGAATGCTGTGCAGAGAATGATCATGTTCTTCGTAAAGCGGAAGCTTCTCTGGTACACGAAGCAGGCTGCAATATAGACAATCATCAGAAGCGCCAGAAGAAGCAGCTTGTCTGCCGGTGATGCAAAGATCATCAGGGTGCACAGGAAGAAGTAGGCATGGATGATGAACGGATATGCCATGATACTGTCCGAGATCCTGCCTGCCCTTTCACTCTGCCGTTTCACAAAGCTTCTCTGTAAAGCAAGCCATGCCAGCACACCATAGACAGCACACAGGATGTAGTACGCAGGCATGATCTCAAAGCTGAAGAGAATCATTGAGCCGGTGATCCGGTTGACCAGGGCATGAATACTTCCGAAGGACATCATGAACGGCGAGACATAGATGGCATTGCCTGCCGCAAGGCTTGAAACATTGCCATATCCGGCGACTGTGGCATCACAGTAAGCCTGCAGCGCTCCGGCAAGCACCAGGGGAAGCACCGTGTAGGCAAGCATCATGACAATACCGTCAAATGTACTGTCTGCCGTTAAGAAGAATGCCGTATTGACTGACAGCATCACGCCAAGGAAGAACATGCTGGCAAGGATCAATAACAGAATCTGTGTGAAGGATGCCATCATGCCGGTCATGATCCATCCGGTCACAAAGGCAAGCACACTCATGAGCGACAGAAGAATGAAGGCATAGACCTCTGTTGTAATCAACATCTGCTTCCTTGAAACAGGCAGCGACAGGAAGAGATCAGAACTGTTTCTCTTCTGCACAAAGGAGAACAGCAGCACCGGAAGAATGAATGTCAGCACAAGCATCAGGACAAAGGAGTACATCATGGAGCTGCTGTAGAGCGGCGCTGAGTATTCCGGATTTCCATCCAGATTCCCGGAGTTCATGGCAATGGCCACAATCAGTGAGGAAACAAGGAAGAAGATGGAAGCTGCCCTGTAGTGGTGAAGCAGATAGCGGAAATAGCCCTTATGCATGTTCTTCTCTCCTTTCCCCTTCGAGCCTGTAGATGTAGAGTTCCTCAAAGCTTACCGGCAGTACATCCAGAAGCACCGGTTTCATGGCCTGCAGTCTTTCACTGACCGCATGCTTTTCACCCTGTATCACCATGGTGATGACCCTGCCGCTTTGTTCGTAATGCAGGATCTGAAGTCCCTCGAAGTCCTTCTCACCCTTGTCTTCACTGAAGGCAATCTGGTACTTCCATACGCTTTCCTTGGCTCTTTCAAGATCCCCATGGTCCAGCATCTTTCCATCCTCCAGGATGCCGTAGGAATCACAGATGTCTTCCAGTTCCCTGAGGTTGTGGCTGGAGATGATGACGGTGATGTTTTCATCTTCGAGAAGTTCCGCAAGGATCTGCCGGAACTTCAGTCTGGCCAATGGCTCCAGGCCATCGTATGCCTCATCCAATAAAAGCAGCTTCGGGTGTGTGCACAGGGCAAACAGGATCGATACCCGTCTCTTGTTTCCTTTGGAAAGAGAACCTACAGAGGATTTTTCATTGAGTTCAAATACTTCCAGATACTTCCTGAAGGCTTCTTCATCAAAGCCATACATGCACTGGTACAGTTCCTTCAGGGAAGCGATGGTGGCACCGGCGGGGAAGTATGCCTCATCCGGGACAAAGGCGATTTCCTTTCTGATCTCTGCATCCTTCTGTGGATCCTTGTCATTGAAGAGAATCGTTCCGCTGTCTCTTTGATAAACACCGGCAATCAGTCTTAATAAGGTTGACTTGCCGGCACCGTTGACGCCGACCAGACCATAGACGGTCTTCTCCTTGACCTCCAGGTTCAGATCCTTGAGTACCTCTGTATTTCCGAAAGACTTGTTAAGATGTTCAATCCTGAGCATGATCTTCCTCCTTGTAGACGGTTTCAATCGCCTGCATGATTTCTTCCTTGCGGTAGCCTCTGTCCTTCATGGTCTTCACCATGGAGACAAGGCTGTCTTT
>OMUX01000231.1 GCA_900314345.1 uncultured Erysipelotrichaceae bacterium
GTAAGCGCTTTATAGACCCCGTCTGGAAAAATCCTAGTCTCCCAGGCACACTGTCAACTGGGAGGAAGTATGAGCAGGAACTGTAATGAAGATATCCGGAACTATTGGATGGAGGTGTTTGAACAGCAGAAAGCAAGCGGAAAAAGTATCAGAAGGTTCTGTCTGGATCTGGGGATACCAGTGACAACATTTCATTCGGCAAAGAACCGTTATATAAACACAGATGAATCCAAACAGGCGGTATCTCTTGTGCCGGTGGTTGTCCAGCAGCCGGCTGGCAAGGTTACTGTTTCGATCAATGGTATTACACTCAGTTATGATTCCGGCACATCTCCTGAAGACCTGCAGTCTGTGGTCAGCTGCCTGGTGAAGTTATGATTGGCTTCGATAACATTCCACAGATCTATGTGGTTATGGGAGACACCGATCTTCGGAAAGGCATCGATGGATACGCTGCCATTGTCCAGGAAGAACTGCACCGCAGTCCCCTGGATCACAGTATGTACATCTTCTGTAACAAGCAGCACAACAAGATCAAATGCCTGTACTTTGACGGCACTGGTTTCTGGCTGCTGTATAAGCGTCTGGAAAAAGGAACGTTCAAATGGAAGATATCGGCTGATGGTAATGTCATACAGATCACCCACCAGCAGCTGAACTGGCTTCTGGAAGGACTGAAAATGGAACAGAAAACAGCCTTCAAAGAAGTCCACGCAAAGTACGTATAAAAATCTCAAAAAATGGCTTATTTAAGCCATTTTCAGCTATCTTTATATACCTGTTTCTGGTATAATAATCTCGTGATAAATGAGGCTGATTTCAAGAAGAAATATTCTGAACTGACTCCCTCCCAGCTCCTGGATCTGGCATATGTTTTCGCCAACAAAGCAGAAGCTATGGAAGAGAATTACAACAGCCTCAGAAGAAGATACTTCGGCAGACGAAGCGAACAAAGCTCACCCAATTTCGAACAGCAGACTCTCTTCAATGAAGCAGAGACGGTTTTCGATGAATCCAAGCCATCTGAAATGGCTGATAAGACAGATGAAGAACTGAAAAAGGAACTTTCTCAGGAATCCGAAAAGTCATCCGGCGGTAAAAAGAAGAACAAGGGAAAGAAAGCTGTTAAGAACAAGATTGATGTAGAGGACATTGATCTCTGGCCGGAAGACAGAACCTGCCCGAAGTGCGGTTCAGAAATGAGCGAGCTGAAGGAAGAAACCGTCAGTTATCTTGAACATATTCCTGAGAGATACGTTCTGAAGGTCTACCACATTCACAAACTTGTATGTCACAAGTGCAGCGATGAGTCTGATTCCATGGTCATCAGGGAAGCAGATCGTTCTGCTCTTCCTGTCAGACTGATTCCCGGTTCCAGGGTAGCCGCTTCCGCTGTCTCCCATTTCATATACAGCAAGTTCCTTCTTGGTGTTCCTTACTACAGGAAGGAAGTGGAATTGAAGAAGCTTGGTGTTCCGGTAACCAGGGCGAACATGTGCCGGTATCAGGTACGATGTTCAGATGATTATGCCGGTGCCGTCTATGAACGGATGCACAAAGACCTGAAGGATCTTTCCAGAATAAACCTGGATGAGACACACTATGAGTGTCTTGAGCAGAACAAACTGGATGACCGGACTGACAGCTGGCTGTGGGCAGCTATGAGTAATCCTTACGAAGCGAAGCAGATGGCTTTGTACTTTTACTTTGGTTCCAGAGAACATGCCAACCTGAAGACCATCATAGGTGATGACTATCATGGCACATTCCAGAGCGACGGCTACCAGGCATATGACAACTACATGCCGAGGACCGGCGAGTGTCATAAAGCCAAGTGCTGGCAGCACGTCCGTTCCAAGTTCCATGATGCGGTAACAGCCAATGACAGGCTGTACAGCCGTTTTAATAACGGTGACAAGGATGAAAAGAAGAGGATTCTGGAAGAGAATCCGGGATTTGCGAACAACATCGAGATGATCTCGCTGATCAACAGGATGTTCCGTAACGAGACCATGTACAAAGACCATAAACTGGATCCTGAACAGATCAGGGGACGGCGCAATCAGGATGATACGCAGATACTGGAGGATATCCACACCAAGGCACTTCAGATGGAACAGGACTACGCTCCGAAGACAAAGACATATACGGCAGTCACATACCTGCTGAATCAGTGGGAAGGGCTGCAGTATTTCCTGGAAGACGGACATATTCCGCTAAGCAACAATGTCATAGAGCGGGAAGGCATCAAGCCGGTAGCCATGTCCAGGAAGAACTTCCTGTTCTCGGACACGATCCACGGAGCAGAATCCAGTGCCATATGGTTCAGCATATTGATCTCCGCGAGGATGAATCATCTTGATCCTCAGAAGTACATCGTCTATATGCTGGAAGAGCTGGCAAAGTATGGATGCCGGGATGACGTTGTTGAACGTCTCCTGCCGTATTCTCCGTCACTCCCTGACAGTGTCCGGCTGAACCGGACATCCCTGGAGGAAGAAAACTGAGATCTTCTGCTCACTGTTGAGTGTAGTCGGAGGGTCTCAGTTTTCATAGACGGGATCTATAGAGCGCTTAC
>OMUX01000096.1 GCA_900314345.1 uncultured Erysipelotrichaceae bacterium
TCATTTTTGATATGTATTGGCAAATACGTTCATTTGCCAGATCATTGTTCCTCTGGCATGATTCCCTCACACAAAGACAGGAGGTTCATGAATGAACGATTGTGTACTGATCGGCAGAGTCGCTGCCAAGCCCGAAATCCGCACCACCAGCAGAGGAAACACCGTAGCAGACATGGTGCTCGATGTTGACCGCAACTTCCGCAACGAGGATGGAACCAGAGACAAGGATACCTTCCAGATTACCCTGTGGAAGGGAATTGCCGAGGAGATCGCCTCTACCGTGAAGATCGGCCAGATGGTTGCCGTCAAGGGCAGACTCACAGGCAATGCCAACGAAAAGGAAGGCAGAACCTGGTACAACACGAATATCATTGCAGAACGCGTTGATATCCTGAGAAACTGAGTCAAGGATTCCGGTGAACAGCCGGATCCAATTATAGGAAATCAGTATGTAATTCCCAGAGTGTTTGAACACGGCAGACTCTGAAACAATATCGTTATATTCGCAGACTAACATTATCATCAGAATTTCCTGCAAGAGTGTTCCTATGGAATTTAACTGCATTATTGCTATCATACTGTTGTATAAAGCATAGTGTGAAACGAACAAAAAACCATGAAAACCTGGGAAGACTACAAAGGGCATGTAAGAAAGATCGATCCGGAAATCGGCAGGGACATTGATGAAGCTGAAGAAGCTTCAGCAATCGTTACCGCAATGGTAAACAGACGAAATGACCTCGGATTAAGCCAAAGGGATTTGGCAGCCAGATGTGGGATTCCTCAATCGTCCATTGCCAGAATCGAAACATACCAGACCACTCCAAATCTCTCAACGCTTCTCAAAATCTTCAAACAGCTTGGATTGCGCACTTCAGTTTCTCCCTCGCAATACAAGGCCAGTGACTTTTAATATAGTATCTGCGCTGACAGTGAGATTCCCCCATCATAGCCAATTTCACCGTTAGCGGCTTTCAGCCTGAAAGTACAATCAATACTGTTTCTTCTTTACTAAAATGAAACATCCCAATACAGCAGAGCTAATGCATACCTTCCGGAAACAATCCAGACACAGCCCTGCATAGCCTTCTTCCTTCCGGTAGATTTTCTGACACTTCGGGCATACCCGGTACAGCTTTCCCTGATCTTCTTCCATGACTTGTTTCCTTCTTTCCACTTCATTATGGAAACAGGATGAAACAGAAGCCATATGCGCCTAGCCTTCTCCTGCCTGAATCATGCAATATCCCCTTTCACGTACTGGAGGCGATCCTATGGTGCATGGTATAATCATGCGCGTAAGAACAGCATGTTTTTCAGTATGCATGCTGTGCAAGGAGAAATCATATGGCATTTGATTCATTAAGCGAACGGATGAATAAAGCAATGCGGAATATTGCGGGCAAGGGAAAGCTCACGGACCGCAATATGGAGGATATGCTGAAGGAAGTGCGTCTTGCACTGCTGGAAGCGGATGTTAACTACAAGGTAGTCAAGGACTTTCTGAACAATGTCAGGGAGAAGGCAAGAGGCGCAGACGTCCTGAACTCTGTGGAACCTGGCGAACAGCTGGTCAAAATCGTCCATGATGAGATCGTCGAGCTGCTTGGCTCCGAACAGGCGGAAATCAGGTTCAAGGATACTGGCATGACCATCATCATGATGGTTGGTCTTCAGGGTACAGGTAAAACAACCTCTACCGCAAAGATCGCCCGTATCTGCAAGACAAAGCTCAATCGGAATCCTCTTATGATCGCCGCCGACGTCATCCGTCCGGCTGCCATTGACCAGTTAAAGACACTGGGCAGGGAGATTGATACCGAAGTCTTCAGCCTTGGTGCTGAGACAAGTGCTCTGGAAACCGTAAAGCAAGGTGTTGCCTATGCAAAGGACAATGGCTTTGACACGGTATTCATCGATACTGCAGGACGTCTTCATGTCGATGAAGCATTGATGCAGGAACTCAAGGACATCAATGAAGCCGTCTCTCCGGATGAGATCCTTCTGACTGTCGATGCCATGACCGGCCAGGATATCGTCAATGTCGCAAAGTCCTTCAATGAAGCACTGCCTCTGACAGGTCTTGTCGTTACGAAGTTTGACGGTGATTCCAGAGGCGGCGGTGTGCTCTCTGTCAAGGCAATTACAGGTCTTCCGGTCAAGTTCGTCGGTGAAGGCGAAAAGATTGAAGACATGGATATCTTCTATCCGGACCGTATGGCAGACAGAATCCTGGGCATGGGAGATGTGGTATCCCTTGTTGAAAAGGCTCAGGAAAAGATCGACATGGAACAGGCTGAGAAAGCTGCTGAACGCATGATGAACGGACAGTTCACCATGGATGACATGCTTGCTCAGTATGAACAGATCCAGAAGCTCGGCCCGATTTCAGGAATACTGAAGATGCTGCCGGGATACAGCCAGTATTCCGACATGATTGATGACGCAAAGGCAAGCGGACAGATGAAGCAGATCAAGGCCATCATCCAGTCCATGACGAAGGAAGAACGTGCCAATCCTTCCAGAATGCGTGGTTCCATGAAACGCCGTGTTGCCAAGGGAAGCGGCACAACCGTTACTGATGTCAACCGTGTCATCAACCAGTTTGAAAAGACCAAGAAGGCCATGGATATGGTTGGCAGGATGTCGAAGAGCGGAAAGCTCAACGAAGACAGCCTGAACAAGATGATGGATAACATGCAGAACCAGATGCCTGCAGGCTTTAAGGGCAAGAACCCTTATAAGTTCTGATGGACTGGAAGAAGCGTGCACAACAGCTGCAGGATGATATTCCTGCAGTTTTCCTTGCCATGAAGGACAAGGAAACCCCGCTCAGTGCAAAGATCCTTGCAGGGCTTGCCATTGCCTATGCTCTTTCACCAATTGATCTGATTCCTGATTTCATTCCCGGTATCGGTTATCTGGATGATCTGATCATCCTGCCGGTACTCATTGCTGCAGCCATCAAAAGGGTTCCTTCCTCTGTCATGGAACGCTGCCGCAATGAAGCAAAACACATGAGACAAGGCACAATGAAAGCAAGATGGTACTATGCCCTTCCCATCCTGCTGGTATATGCATTGATTATCTGGATCATCGTGAAGGCAGCCAGGCACTGAAGTTCCTTCATCCTCTGCTCAATGTATAATCACCGTCTTCCGTAAAGTTCATAACATCCACTGCCTTCTGGCTCTGCAGGTCAATGACTGCTATGGTAATGCCCTCCGGTATTTTCTCCATTGCTTTGACACCATTGACAGTCAATGTACCAGAGGCGAAGTCCACATGGACTGCTGTTCCGGAGATTTCAAAGTCCGTCAGATCCTGTCCTGCTGAGATTACCTCAGCATTACCTGATCCATCGGTATGTTCCTGTACCATGACACATCTGTCACCGGTCTGATCCAGTGCAATGCCAAAATACTGCTCCAGTTCCCCTGTTGTCTTTCTGTATCCTTCACTGTCTGATATCCCGTTCTGCAGTACAAGCAATGCTCTGTCATGCGTGTGCAGTTCCTTGTACA
>OMUX01000042.1 GCA_900314345.1 uncultured Erysipelotrichaceae bacterium
AACAGGCCGCAAATGATATCATACCGACGCGGTAAAATCTCATGAGACAGCCCTAAATTCATGACATATTGCGTGCCATCGGACGTGAAAGCATGATAGTCTTGAAAAGGAATGAACCGGACATCATCAAAATCAGACACATTATTGAAGTGGTATACCGTCCTTCTTGGAACTGTTTTCATGGTATGCATGGTATTCCAGACAGGCATCCGCCGGATTCCGGGAGTTACGCTGGATGATCATATTCAGACGGATGTGTATCTCACGGACGGCACCGTGCTGCACTATGATACCAACAGCTTTCAGCCGGTGAAGAAAGGCAGCCGGCTTGTCTTCAGTGTGGATGTTCCTCAAGAGGCAAAGACCATCAGCAATCCGACGCTTGGGCTTTCCATCTACAATTCCCTTGTCACGGTCAGGTATGGCGATGAGGTCATCTACCAGCAGACACAGAAATATCCTGGACCGGGCGGTCACACCATGCCGCGTATATCTCTTCCGGATGGCCTCGAGGAACCGCTGACTATTGAAATACTGCAGCAGGAAGACAACGTTACCTCGCATTTTACCGGTGCTGTCATTCTGCCGGGAAATTATGCATGGCTGTATCCGATCCTTGCCAGCGGCAAAGGCTTCTTGGCATTCATGCTTTGTGCCTTTGCGGTGATCTCATTGATTGCCCTGGTTCTCTATACGGCGCTTTCCTTCCAGAAGCACAGTCTGCTCAAGGGATCCTCGCTGAGCCTGTTCTGTCTTGCAACGGCCATGTGGGCCATGGGCTTTACCGGCAGCCTGTTCCTGTTCACCAATGATGAGGGTATTGCACCATACATCGAATATATTGCCTTGTTTCTGATTCCGGTGTTCTTCTGCAGCTATATGGGCATTGAAGCGCCATCAAGAAGGAAGAAGGTGTGCACAGTCATGGGAACATTTGATGCGGCAGTCTTCCTGATCGCAACACTGCTGCAGATATTCATGCCGGACCATGATGGCTATATGCGTCTGCTTGTTGTATGCCATGGCGAGCTTCTTACAGGCCTTCTGTATTTCATCTGGGTCATGTTCAACGATAAGACCATCACGGACAAGCGGCTGAGATACGGCATGGTGATTACGATGGTGCTGGCAGTCCTGGAAACCGTGCGTGTGATCCTGACAAGAGCAGGCACAGCGGAAAATCCATTGCTTTACAGATTCACGACATTCCAGCTGACACCGTATGTGGTGTTTGCCCTGGGAGCTACGTTAAGCATTGACTATGCAATGCAGGGCTATGAAACATTCCGTGAACAGATGAAGGTGGAACAGTTCAAGGAAGCTGCTTATCAGGATTCCCTGACCGGACTGGGAAGCCGTGCGGCTTTTGAGGACCAGGAAACACTGGTGCTAGAGAATGCCGGGACCTATGCGGTTGCCTTTATTGATGTGGACGGACTGAAGCATGTCAATGATACACAGGGACATGATGCGGGAGATCACCTTCTGAAGACGGCAGCCTATGCCATTCAGTCCGGCTGTGCTTCTTCCGGAAGCAGGGCGTACCGCTATGGCGGTGATGAATTCCTGATCGTTGATACCAAGGAAGAAAGAGTACAGAAGGCTGTGGAGGTCATGCGCCAGGAACTCCTGCAGACAGACGGAACGACGGTATCCGCAGGTGTTGCTTCAGGAAACAGCAATACACAGACACTTTCCGATGTCATTCAGAGTGCAGATGCCTTGATGTATCAGGAAAAGCTGGAGAAGCATAAGACCAGGGAAGAACTGGAAATGACGGACAGGATAAAGCTCTATGAACAATGAGAAAATATTCGTCATGCCTTTCAGCAAGGTTTATCCATGCCTGTATGCAAAGGCGGAAAGAAAAGGCAGGACAAAAGAGGAAGTGGACGAGATCACTTCCTGGCTGACCGGCTATGGGAAGGATGAAATCCGTTCTCTTGTGAACAGTGACATTACATACGGGGATTTCTTCCGCAAAGCACCATGCTTCAATGAGAACAGGAAGAAGATCACCGGAACGATCTGCGGCATCAGAGTAGAGGAAATCGTGGACCCTCTGATGCAGGAGATCCGGTATCTGGACAAGCTGGTGGATGAACTGGTAAAGGGAAAGTCCATGGAGAAGATTCTGAGAAAGTGACATGCATTATTGAGCAGCAATGGATTGCACATTCTGAAAACGGGGATGTGCAATTTTATTTGGCCTGTAAATATATGCAGCCATTGTGCCATAACATTGTATTTCACAGAATGTCTTCAGTTTGCGCGTTATATTTGCTATTATAAAGCAAGAAAAGAAGAACTTGATGTGTCAAAAAGTCAGATCGTACGTGAGATTGCAGAAGAAAACAATGGAATTGTAACAACAGCGGAGGCTGCTGAAAGAGGTGTGGAGTCTTGGTATTTCACAGAGATGGTCAGAGAAGGTACCCTGGAAAAGGTGAAACATGGTGTTTACTTCATGGGAGAAGCTGGCGGCTATGATGATCTTTATGTCATGCAGCTGCGCAGCAGACGGGCAGTGTATTCGTACCAAACTGCATTGTATCTTCATGATCTGGCAGACAGGATTCCATATATGAATGAAGCAACAGTTCCTCAAGGCTATAATGCATCGCATCTTGACGGGATGATCGTCCATTATGTGAAAAAGGAATGGTATGAAATCGGAATTACAGAATGCAGCACGATCATGGGGAATACGGTCAAGGCGTACGACATGGAGCGCACCATTTGTGATCTGATCCGTGACCGGAAGAATCAGGACAGTGAAATCTTCCGCAAGGCAATTCATATTTACATGGAATCAGAAAAAAAGGATATATGGAAACTCAGAGAATATGCAGAGCAGTTTGGCATTTCCGGAAAGCTGGAAGATATCCTGCAGGTGATCTGAATGAAACCGATCGTGTGTACTGAATGCTTCCGGCTTTTTGAAGATGGAAGCATTAAAAAAGGCTCAATGCGGAAAGTTGTGTAAAAAGACAATAGGGATAACAAAAGGAAGCTGAAAATATTGCGAAGTGTCAAATGGTACAGGAAGACAGGAACAGGAGCATATAGAACAATGGCAGAACTAAACGAAGATAACAAGAAACCGATTCAAGCGATAGAACAGCAGGTACAGATTGTGAATCTGGAAACCATACGCAATAAGATCTATCTTGTTCGGGGACAGAAAGTTATGCTGGATTTTGAACTGGCAGAGATCTATGGTTAGTGAAGTCCTCCCCGCCTTACGCATGGAATAATATGCGTTGAAGACGGGGCTTC
>OMUX01000406.1 GCA_900314345.1 uncultured Erysipelotrichaceae bacterium
AAAAAGCATAAAAACACATTTATATCCACGATATAGTTTCAACTATACAGCATCTTTGAGAATCAAACACAAGGGGTCATGCAATGCATGGCCTTTTGTATGCCATCATCGTGTATACTTTGCCTGTAAGGAAAAATAACAGCCGGCAGAAGCCGGCATGGAGGTTCAGCCTTATGTATTACGGAACCATCAAGAAATATGACATTGCGGACGGAGAAGGCGTCAGGGTATCCCTGTTTGTCAGCGGATGTACGAATCACTGCAAAGGATGTTTCCAGAAGGAAACATGGGACTTCGGCTATGGCACTCCTTATACAGAGGAAACGGAAAAAGAGATCCTGGAAGCCATGGATCATGACTATATCGAAGGATTCACTTCCCTTGGCGGAGAGCCGTTTGAACCGGAGAACCAGCGCGTGCTCGTGAAGCTCATGAAGAAGATCAGGGAGACATATCCGGACAAAACCATCTGGAGCTATACCGGTTTTGTTTATGACAAAGACCTTCTGAAAGGACAGCGGAAATACTGTGAAGTCACGGATGAGATGCTGTCATATCTCGATGTGCTGGTCGATGGTCCGTTCATCGAGGAGAAAAAGAACATTTCCATTGCCTTCCGCGGATCCGAGAACCAGCGTGTCCTGGACATGAAGAAGACACTGAAGGAAGGAAAGCCTGTTCTCTACATTGATGATTCCTGGCGGTTCCAGAAATGATTCAGTGCTTCCGGTGAAGATTCCGGGATGCCCTTGGTGACAAGCCGGTCTGTCCCCTGAACAGCTTTCCGAAGTGGGAGCTGCTGCTTCATCCGTGGTTTTCTCAATGCATCAGGGGATCTCAAGGCAGAAGTTCCGAAGATCCCCGGTGGAAGTCCGGGGAATCACAAGTCCCGTCTTCAACGCATGTTATGCGTAAGGCGGGGAGGACTTCACCTCGATCTGGACAAGGGTCATGTTCAGAAGGATGATCAGCCGGTATTCAAAAAGGCAAGGAAATGGCTGGATATTTATTTCGCCGGAAAGCAGCTGGATGCAGGGGCTCCGCTGCACTTCATCGGTTCTGCTTTCCAGAATGAAGAATAGCAGATCCTGTATGAGATTCCTTGCGGGAATAATGACGTACGGTGAGAGTGCAAAGCTTCTTGCAAAGCGCCATGGCAAGGCAAGGATGTCTGTCCAGGCTGTCGGCGGTGCAGTGGCACACAATGAAATCTCCCTGATTGTTCCGTGTCACAGGGGGGCAGGCTCCAATGGATCCCTGACATGCCGGCGGGATTGACAAGAAGGTTCAGCTTCTCAAGATGGAATGAGTCTTCAAGGAAACATACTTTGTCCCGAAGCACAGCACTGCCCCGTGAATCATGTGAAATAACACAAATTTACCGTTTTGCATTGATTGAACAAGTCATGAAAACTATAATGCCCTCGTTGGCAGGGTGAAAGATGAACGACAGAAAAGAGTTCAATGAGATTATCCACGACATTGCATACCATCCGGAATTCCGGAAGCTTGCCGCCTATAAGCATCACATTTTCTGCAACAGATATCAGCACTGCATCAACGTTGCCTGGTATACCTACTGCATGTGCAAGGAAGCCGGGCTGGACTATGTCAGTGCAACAAAAGGCGCTCTGCTGCATGACTTCTTCCTGTATAACTACCATACCGAACAGCCTGTGAAAGGAAGACATACCTGTGTCCATCCGCAGCAGGCATTGGTCAATGCCAGGAAGTACTTTGATGTCAATCCGCTCATGGAGGACTGCATCGTCCATCATATGTGGCCAAGCGATCCATTGGCTGTACCGCAGTCAAGGGAGGCATACATTGTCACAATCGCCGACAAGTACAGTGCCGCTGCGGAGTTCGGCGTGAACTTCGTCAAGAGAAGCGTCAGCTTCGCCATGCCTCGATAAGTCACACAACTGGCAGCTCAGCTGCCTTTTTCGTATTATTGTGGAAAGGAGAATCCCATGGAAGACTACGATCCGCAGAATCTGGAAGAGTCCGTGTTTGAAAGAAGGAAGCTGATCCCGCAGAAGCTTGAGGATTATGGCTTTGAAAAGGTTGAGAATGACTGGGTGCTTTCCAGGACATTCCTGGACGGTGCCTTCCGTGCTGACCTTTCCGTCAGCGAGCATGGTGAACTTTC
>OMUX01000200.1 GCA_900314345.1 uncultured Erysipelotrichaceae bacterium
AATGAATAGTTATGGAACCTTGACATGGTGGTGAGCCACTGCTGATATCTTTCGGATTCAAAGAGATCGTGTATTCCGGCTTCCAGCTGGTCGGTAATCTCTTTGACCCTGTCTAACTGTTTGTTTTCACTCATTACCTATTCCTTTCCGGGAAATGATTCCCTTAAAAACAAAGCCGGGGACAGCCATGAATAAACCATCCCCGAACTTCTGTTTTATCTCGCATATGGCAGTTTTCTGCCTTACGAATTCCTCTTAGGAGGAGTTACTCCGCTTGATAGCATCCTGTCCTTTGCCTTCTGTCTGGCTTCACTGCTCCAGGGCTTGCGAATCGAGATCAGATGCTTGTCGATGTTGTACCAGACAAACCCGTAGCTGTCCTTATCCTTGAACTGACAGGATTCCGGGCTTTCCCGGCTGATCTCAGCCAACCTTTTCTTCAGGTGAGAATTGCAGGTATATACTTCCGCAAAATCCTCCTCTTCGTTGAAGTTAATGACTGTCTCTTTTTCCAGTTTTGTCAGCTTCATGCTTTCCTGCTTTCTGTTCAAGGGCCTCTTGATAAGCCTTGATTCGTTTCTTCTGCTCAGCAACACGAACATTCTGCTTTACTGTTTCCATATTCCCTCCTTACATCGCTCTTTCACTGGCTTTGTGCTTTGCCGGGGAAGCGTCATTGAGAACGGCTGCTTCCTTTTTCTTTTCGGCAAGTCTGCCCAGAAGAGACTCTTTATCCCTGCCATGAAGTCTTTCGTCATGTTTAGAGGCAAGTTCGAAGATCTTTTCTTTTGCGTCATAGTGATAGACATGATCGGAAAGCTGTTCCTCTTTTGCGACCTGCATCATGTTGATCTGCTTCACCATTGATTCAAGATCCCTGTAGTCCTTATCACCTGCAGGTACAGCGATGACCTCATGGATGCTGGAAGGAAGCATAAAGTAATTCCCTCCCAGCTGTTCCGAGATCTTGTCCATTGAATCAGGATAGAAGAATGCGGATGCACCGTTGATCCCGATCTGGTTTGTGACGACCAGCATGGAAGGCGGTGCCATCATGCCGAACTCATATTCCGCATCGTCCATACCGCTTAAGCCCATTAGCATGTTCATCATGGAATCCATCCTAGCCGGAAGGATCTCTTGACTGTTTCTGACGGCATCCTCATGAAGCTGCTCCTTGCTGATGCCGAAACTGTCGATCATGGCATTTGTCACTGTTGCACTGGCCAGACCGCTCTCCCTGGCATCAACCATAACGTGATAGGTAACGGAGAGATCCTCCACATCGGTATGCGGGACATTCTTCAGCATCTCGGAGTTTTCCTGTGAATTGCACACTCTGATGAACAGATTCTTTTTCACGCTGTCATAGCTGCTGAAGATCCCTGTGTTCAGTTCCGGCTGCTTCGTCTGGACGATCTCCGCCATATCGTGTCCGACAGCATAGAGCGGTTTTCCGGCTTCATATGCCTCATAGGAGGCATTGAGATTGATCGCAGGCGCAATCGACTGATCCTCATTCCTGACAGTCATTCCGGTATAGGACATGCCGGTCTTGACCACATCATGAATATCGATCTTTGCATCCCTGTAGCTTTCAGGCAGGAAGAATTTGATGTTTTCCTCCGCCCAGTTTTTGAACTCTTCAAAATTCATATTGTTCATCTGTCTTTCTTACCCTCCTTTGCAAAATCAAGGTTCAGATTCACGTACTTTCCGGTATCCTCAAGCACCAGATCAGCATCGAATCGCTTGTCTTTCTTCGGGGAATACAATCCTTTGACATGCGTCCTGCCTGTTTCAAGCAGATCCTTTGCCATGCGGAGATCCACTTTCTTTTTCATAGCGGTCAGCGATTTCGATTCCTTCCAGATGCAGAAGCCGCAGCTCCTGTCGGAACAGTAGAAGTTCTGCCTTCCTTCATAGACCGGTTTCCCGCATCTCGGGCACTTTCCGATCTCCTTGCGGATAAAAGAAAAGCGGCTCTTTTCTTCTTCGGAAACAGAACCGTGATCTTTTATGAGACTGCAGACCATGCTTTTGATATCATCCAGGAAGACTCCCGGATCACTTTTGCCTCTTTCCATCTGCAGCAGTGTATTCTCCCAGTCCGCAGTCAGCTTCGGTGATTTTATCGTGTCGGGGATGACCTTGATCAGGTTGATCCCGTCCTCTGTCGGCAGAAGCTGTTTTCCTTTGCGAATCACATATCCGGAGGAAATGAGCTTCTCGATCATGGAGGCCCTGGTTGCCGGAGTACCGAGCCCCTTCTTTTCAGTATCCTCATCAAAGTCCTCATTCCCGGCGGTTTCCATTTTGCTTAACAGGGAATCCTCGCTGAATGGCTTCGGAGGCTGGGTGTAGTGTTCAGACAAAGAGGCTGCAACAGGGAAGAAGCGCTGTTCCTCACGGACATCAGGAAGAGTTGATTCCTTTTCTCCCTTTTCCGTTTTTCTTCGAAGCGTATCCTTCGTCACCCTTTCTACGGCTTTCCAGCCGGGTGAGGTGACTGTTCTGCCTTTTGCCCTGAACTCTTCACCTTCACAGACTGCCTTGATCTCTGTTTCCAGATATTCATGCCTTGTTCCGACAGCGCACAACATATTGAACGAGATCAGCTTCAGAATGTCGGTCTCCTCTTTGGACAAACCGGACAGATCTTGTTTCTCGATCTCAGCTGTGGGAATGATGGCATGATGATCAGAGACTTTTGAATTATTGATGATCCTGCCGATCTCAACATCACCATTGGTGGAATCGGGAAGAAATGTCCTGCGTATGGCTCCCAGAAGATATACTGCTGTGTCCCTCATATCCTCGGTCAGATACTGGGAATCCGTTCTCGGATATGTCACCAGTTTCTTTTCATACAGAGACTGGGTCATGTCCAGAGTCTTCTGTGCCGTATAGCCGAAGAATCTGTTGGCTTCTCTCTGCAGAGTCGTCAGATCATAGAGCTTCGGCGGATTGATCGTATTACCGGTCTTCTTTACCGATGCAATGACCAGCTCCTTGCCGTTACACTTGTCACTGATGGCTTTGGCAGCGTTCTCGTCGAAGATCTTCTCTTTGATCACTTCCAGCTCATCCTTCTTCAGATGGACATTGAAATACTTCTCTTTTGTGAAGTGATCGATCTGATCCTGTCGCTCAACGATCATTGCCAGCGTAGGAGTCTGGACCCTGCCAACCGTCAGTCTCTTGCCGTAGGTGCAGGTGAACAGCCTTGTTGCATTGATCCCGACCAGCCAGTCAGCCTTGCTGCGGCAGAGAGCTGCATTATAAAGAGAGTCATATGCACGACCGTCTTTCAGATTGGAAAAGCCGTCCTTTATGGCACTGTCCTCCATTGAAGAGATCCAGAGTCTTTTGAACGGCTTTCTGCATTTTGCCTGAATGTAAACGAGACGGAAGATCAGTTCTCCCTCTCTTCCTGCATCCGTTGCACAGATGATCTCATCCACATCCTTTCGATACATCAAGCCCTTCAGGATGTTGAATTGCTTGTTCTTTCCCTTTGATACCTGCCATTTGAACGGATCAGGGAGGATCGGCAGATCCTCCTTGTTCCACTTCGAATACTTTTCGTCATATTCATCCGGTGTACAGAGTTCCACCAGATGACCGACACACCAGGATACAAGATATCCGTTTCCTTCAAGATAGCCGTCCTGTCTCTTGTTTGCTCCAATCACTTTGGCGATGCTCTGAGCGACAGAAGGCTTCTCGGCAACTACAAGTTTCATCCCTTATTCCTCCTCTGAGTCCTCGTCCCGGAAAGTCGGTTCTTCGACTTCGGTCTGTTCCTCGACATAATCGGCATCATCGTCGAAATCAAGATCATCGTCATATCCGTTTCTTCCTTTTGACGGTTTGATCTTCACGAAATAGTAGCCTCCGGCAACAGCAGCACCAATCAGTCCGAACAAGCCTAGTGTCAGAAAAGGATTGGCCGTATTCTTCTTTGCAGGAGTCTCCGGCTCCGGGTCAGGCTCCGGGTCAGGCTCGGGAGTAATGATCGGTGTTACAGGTTCAGGATCTTCTTTCTTCTGTGATTCCTGATACTCCTTTACTTCGTCCTCGCTCATGATCGTAAGCAGGTCTCGAATATCCACCTGATTCAGGAAATGGACATTCTCGGAATCCTTGTTTCTCTCGATGATGATGTAGAAGTAGTGACCATCCTTCGTAGTAACAGTAAGGAACTGCATGTCAGTTTCCTCACCATCGATGTCATCGACCAGATCCATGTTGCCGTCCGGTGTCAAGACTTTCTTTTCTTTTTCATCTGTTTCGGTCTCCGTCCCGGATGTATCAGGTGAAGTGCTGTATCCTCCGTCCGACGCATAGACTGTAAGTGCACCGAATCTAGTTGCGGATATGAGCATGACCGCCGCCATGAATGCGCCAAAGAACTTAATCAATTTCTCTTTCATCGATGTCATCCTCCTCTGTTCTGTAGTGCGAAGTCTGGTTTTCCTTCTGCATTCCGGTGACTGTTTTCAGAATATCCATGACGGATTCACCCTTGCCCTGCATATCCCTGATGCGGTCTATGATGATGTCATTTTCGATCTGTGTTTTCTTCTCAAGAAGCGTCTTATGATGTTCCTGCGCTTCCTTGATATGCTTTTCGGATCTGGCAAGCTCCTCGTTAATCCTGCCAAGCTCTTTTTCGAGTTTTTTATTCAATTTAACTCCTCCTTTACTTGATCCTGCCGAAGCAGTAAAAATGCTGTTGCCAGTAGTTTGAATTGATGCTTGTGTATTGGATCGGATCTCCGCAGTGGATCATCATGCCGTTTCCGACATA
>OMUX01000389.1 GCA_900314345.1 uncultured Erysipelotrichaceae bacterium
TGAAGTTCATTCTATCCCAGCAAAAAAGGACCCGAAGGTCCTTCATTGATCAATGAATATGGTTCAGGAATGCCAGGTATGCCCTGTATCCCTCATACACATCCGCCTTGGAGGTGATCTCTGCAGGAGAATGCATGCTCAGAACGGCAATGCCGGCATCCAGCACGTCCATGTTCAGCTGGGCAAGGATATAGGCAATCGTTCCTCCTCCGCCTGCATCCACAGCACCAAGCTCTGCGGTCTGATACTGCGCATCGCCTTCTTCCATGGCCCTTCTGACCTCAGAGATGAACTCCGGGTTTGCGTCATTGGAACCTGACTTACCCCTTGCGCCGGTGTACTTGTTGAACACAATGCCCTTGCCAAGGTATGCGCTGTTCTTTGCATCATTGACATCCGGATACAGCGGATCAAAGCCGGCAGAAACATCAGAGGAGAGCATCTTGGAGTTCGTGAATGTCTCGTTGGCGTCGACTAATGTTGTATATCCCTGCATGGCAAGAAGCTTTTCCACCATCATCTCAAACCATCTGCTGTGCATGCCTGTCGCACCGACAGAGCCGATCTCTTCCTTGTCCACAAGGATGCAGCAGGAGGTACGTTCCGGCTTCTTCACATCCAGGATTGCCCGCAGGGATGTATAGGCGCACACCCTGTCATCCTGGCCATATCCCATGATCATGGAACGATCCAGACCATAGTCCCTGGCTTCACCGGCCGGCACAACCTCAATCTCCGCAGAGACGAAGTCCTCTTCCTCAATGTCATACTTCTCGTGGAGAAGCTTCATGAGATATGCCTTCACCGGATCCTTCTTCTCATCCTTTAACGGAATGGAACCGGCAAGCACATCCAGTGCTTCGCCTTCCACAACGTTGCTGCCCTTCTTCTCCATCTGCTTGCTTGCAAGATGAATCAGAAGTTCACTGATGCCGACAACCGGGTCAGAAGGATCCTCGCCGATGACAACATTCACCTTGGAGCCATCCTTGCGCACCACAACACCATGCAGTGCCATCGGTCTTGTCGTCCACTGATACTTCTTGATGCCGCCGTAGTAATGCGTATCCAGAAGCGCCAGCCCGTCCTTTTCATATAATGGATGCTGCTTGAGATCCAGGCGCGGGGAATCAATGTGTGCCCCCAGGATGTTCATGCCTTCCGTCAGCGGTCTTGAACCGATGACAAACAGACAGACATTCTTGTTCCGGTTGACGGCATAGATCCTGTCGCCTGCCTTCAGCGGACCATGCGCGAAGTTGATGTTCCTGAATCCGTTTGCCTCGGCAAGCTTCACGGATTCCTTCGTGAACTCACGCTCTGTCTTGGTCAGGCTCAGAAACTGTCTGTACTCCTCACCGAAGGTCTGGATCAGATTCCATCCCTTTTCATCATACTTTTCCCATACTGTCTTCATTTGATTGTTTTTATTTCTCCTTATATGCAAGCAAAGGCACTAACCGCACACGCGGTCCGCTGGCACGGATCCGCATGCCGTTTTCATTCTGTTCCAGAATTTCAATACGGCAGGTGCTTCTGCATTTGTCAACGAGAGCCATTCTATCATACCCGATGAAGCATGTCATGGTTTCTTCCACAGGGTACAGTCTTTCACAGATATCATCCAGCAGCTTCGGAATCCCCGTTCCATCCTTTGTGGAAGTACAGAGTCCGGGAAATACGGAAGGATCCTTGCAGAGGTCGATCTTGTTGTATACACGAAGCACCGGAATGTTTCCGGCACCGATCTCTGACAGTGTCTGTCTGGTGATTTCAATCTTCTCCTGATAGTCCGGGTCAGAGGCATCAATGACATGAATCAGCAAATCTGCATCCCTTGCCGCATCCAGTGTGGAATGAAATGCATCAATCAGCTCCCTGGGAAGATGTGAGACAAAGCCGACCGTATCGTAGAACAGGAATTCCTGGCCATGGTGCTTCAGATGGCGCACGGATGTATCCAGTGTGGCAAACAGCATGTCCTTTTCAAACACCTGCTTGTCTTCCTTGTCCTGGCTTCTGAGCAGCGCATTCATCAAAGAAGACTTTCCGGCATTGGTATAGCCCACAAAGGCACATCTGGAAATCGCCGCCTTCTGTCTTCTCACTTCCGCATTGCGGGAATTACGTTCAATCCTTGAAAGTTCCCCGTTGAGTTCCTTGATCCTTGCACGATACTTCCTGGCCAGCACATCACTGCCAGTTCTCCCGAGCCACGGTTCCTGTAGGATCCGCCGCGGATATGGGTTTCATGATCTGCATTTGTTGAAAGACGCGGAAGATCATACTTCAGCTGTGCTGCCTCCACCTGGATCTTTGCCTGTCTGCTTTTGGCACGGTTGGCAAAGATATCCAGGATCAAGGCTGTCCGGTCACGCACTTCAATGCCCGTTTCATAACGGATACGCTGCACACTGGCAGAGCTCAGGTCATTGGCAAAGATGATCAGATCTGCATTCACTGCCTTTGCACAGGCGGAGAGTTCTTCCAGTTTCCCTTTCCGAAAGGCGGTTCTTGGATCCATGGATGCACTCTCCTGGATCACTTCACTGGCGACTTCAATATGACAGGCTTCACAGAGATTCCGGCACTCTGAAAACATGGCATTGAAACCACGCTTTTCATCCTTCAGCCGGATGCCTGCAAGCACTGCCTTTCTCATTGGTAGGGATTCCGATTGCACGGTTCTTCCGGTTCTCCTTTTTTCTCAAAGGGAAGCTTCTTCACAAAGTATGTTACACCAAGCCACTTGCCTGTCTTATAGCCGAAGTCTTCAAACAACGCCTTCGCCTCATAGCCGCACGCCTTGTGCAGATGTTCGCTGGCTTCATTGCCCGAAGTCACGATCGATACCAGATTCCGGTATCCGTCCAGAATGGCAATCCGTTCCAGTTCACTCATCAAGGCATGTCCGATGCCATGGCCTCTTTCCTGTGGATCGAGATAAATGGATACATCCGCCGTCCAGTCATAGGCAGGCCTGCTGTTGAATGTACCAAGATAGGCATAGCCGCATGGCTTCCCGTTTTCTTCCGCAATGATCCACGGATAGCGTTTCCTGATGCCGTGTACCCGCTCCGTAAATGCCTCCAGAGACAGCGGTTCTGTTTCAAACGTTGCACGGGAATTCAGGATGTACCAGTTATACCATCCCAGGCATACCGGAATATCCTTTTCCTCAAGCATCCGCATCTTCATCGTTCAAACACCGTGTTTCCCTTCATGACGGTCATGATGACCTTTGCTGTATGGATCTCTTCCGGCTTCATGTTCAGAATGTTATGGTCGATGACCGCAAAGTCAGCATCATAGCCTTCTTCAAAGCTTCCCAGGTGATCTTTCTGCACAAAGGCATCATAGCCTCTGTCCGTATAGCTTTCCAGCGCCTCTTCCACACTCAGGCATTCACTCCGGTTCATGGATGCACTGCCGTCCAGACTTGTTCTTGTCACGGCAAGCTCAATGCCCTTGAGTACATCCGGTTCCTCCACCGGTGCATCGCTGCCGTTGCTTGCACAGGTTCCTTCAAACAGCGTTTTGAACGGATAGGAGCTCTTCGCCCTGTCCTTGCCGACCCTTGCCTCAAGCATCTTTGCGTCAGTGTCAATGAACAGAGACTGGAAGTAGCAGTTGAGCTTCATCTCCACCACTTTCTGTGTCTGTTCCGGAGTCATGATCTGGCAATGCACAAGACCATGGTGCAGCGGATTGCCCGGAAGCACGATCTTTTCATACAGCTTCAGGACAGTGTCCACTGCCTTGTCGCCGATGGCATGGCAGATCGTAGGCATGTTGTATTCAGCGGCCAGTTCCATGAATGCCTTCATCTCAGCACGTTCATAGCACATGTAGCCCCTGGTATCTTTTGCATCATTGTATGGTTTCAATAACGCTGCCGTTCTTGCGCCAAGCGAACCGTCCGTCACAAGCTTCAGGGGTCCGATATGGAAATAGTCATCTCCCACAAGGTAGGTATAGCCTTCATCCAGGAAAGCAGCGAATTCCTGCGGTGAGATGAATTCACACTGTTCCTCCACTCTTAAAGGAAGCTTCTCCTGATAGCTCAGCTGCATGTACGCATCCAGTGCCATGCGCCAGTCATCACACAGGGAAAGGAAGTCATCAGAGCCAACATATGTAATGCCGTATCTATTTGCCGCCTTTGCCCCGGCCAGGATGTCCTGCTTCATGGAATCTACAGTCGGCTTTGGCCAGATGTCATGGATGACATTCAGTGCTGTTTCTTCCAGCCAGCCATGTTCAAAGTCAATCTTTCCGCCGTCGATCGTACTGTCCGGACCGATGCCGGCAAGCTCCAGGGCTTTGGAGTTGACTACCATCTTATGCCCGCAGCTTCGCGTGATGCTGATGGGAATATAGTGAGAGATCCCGTCCAGGTCCTGCTTGGTCGGAATATGGGATTCATTGAACTCTTCTTCGTTGTATCCTCTGCCGATGATCCATTCGATCTTCTCCGGTGAGGAAAGCCTTGCCCTTAATCTTGCAAGGATGTCATCTGTGGAGTGTGTGCCTTTTAACTGCACATTGCGCAGGTAGTTTCCATATTCCAGAAGATGCATGTGGGAATCCACAAACCCGGGCACCACAAAGGCTCCCTTCAGATCCACCACCTCATCCTGGCTGGAGCATTCCTTCTCGATCTCTTCATTTGTACCGAAACGGATGAACTTCCCGTCTTCGATTAAAAACGCCTGGCTGTCCTTGCGCCAGATTTCTGCATTGATGAATCCCTTTAGCATTCAGCAATCCCTTCCTTCATATACAATCCCCGCCGCTCTTCTTGTCTGTTCCAGTGTCTCAATCACATCCAGACTCAAAGCATGCGGCACCTTCTCTGATTCCTTTTTCTCTTCAGCAGCGTTCTTTACAAGATCCCTTAGCTGATCCCCGAACTGGTTTGCATAGTCATCCGTGAGAACAGTTGTTTCCTTCGACTTCCGGTCCACCAGCCATGCCTTCTGAATCACACCCGGCTGTTCAATGAAGATCGTTCCTTCTTCCCCTTCAATCGTACTGATGTTCCTTCCATCAGTGATCTTGGAGACAGACACCATGGCATCAAACCCATCATAGGCAAACAAGGCATAGCTTGCCCCGTCCACACCGGTATCCAGCTTCACGCTGTGTGCCAGAATCTCCTTCGGTTTTCCGAATAACCCTACGATATCTGCAATGCAGTAGATGCCAAGATCCATGAATGCACCGTTGCACAGCTCCTTCCGGAATGTCGTGGGATTCTCTCCTGCACGATAAGCATCATAGCGGCTGGAGTACTTGCTGAAATCAAAGGACACATGCCGTATCGTTCCGATTCTTCCAAGGGCATCCTTCACTGCCTTATAGTGTGCTGTATAAAGCGGCACAATGGCATCATGGACATAGACGTGCTTTTCTTCCGCAAGAGAGTACAGTTCTTCTGCTTCCTTCCTTGTCACACAGAACGGCTTTTCCGTCATGACATTCTTCTTTGCAAGAATGCACTGCTTTGTCATGGCATAGTGCATGGCATTGGGTGTGCCAAGATACACCACATCAATACGGTCATCCACAAGCATCTCATCGAGATTCTGATAGATGTGGCTGATATTGTGCTTCTTCCCGAAGGCCACGGCATTCTCATAATGCCCGGAAGTCACGCCGAAGGCTTCCACCTCCGGTACATCCTGTGCTCCCTTCAGGAACATCTCGGAAACAAAGTTTGTCCCGACAATGCCGAACCTCATGCCTTCTCCTTCACCAGGTTCTGCAGGTGTTCCATGACCTTGGTGAACATCCCGCTGGCAAGGGCATCGATCATGACATCCCCTTCCGACAGAGAATCAATGTATGCAAGAAGGATTGCACATACCGTATCCAGATCCGCACCCTTCAGCGTGTCTTCATTCAGCGTTTCAAGATCCACAGACGCCTTTGCAAGAACAGAAGGATAGTCAATGCCCTGCAGGTCAGCCGCAATGGTTTCATTCATCTCATTGCACTCAAGAGACATGACAAGGCTCTTGCCTTCCTCATTCACTGCATCATATTCTTCGTAGCTGTCATCCGCCGGTTCTCCATAGTAGCAGAACTTTGATGCATGATCCTGCAGGGCAGGCAGATAAGCCAGGATTTCTTCATAGTTGGTCATACGCTTTCACCTCACCACACAATTATAAGGTTTCAGTTAAGCACCTATCAACGAATGATCTTTCTGCGGAACCTGCCTTTTTCACGCAAATCCCTTTTCCTTTCGCAATCCTGTGTCTGTGTCCTTTCATGCTGATATCACATCTGAAATCAGCACGAAATAAAACATGACACGAAGTCATTGCTGACCTCATGCCATGTATATCTCAGATATCATTGCTGTCTTCTGCAGCGGAAGGCTGCTGGCCTGTCCAGGTGCCCTGGATCTCAAAGCTCATAGGAAGCCGGTGCTGCAAGACTGGATCTGACAGTCAGGTTGCCGTTTCTTGTACGGATCTGATCCAGGAACTCCTTTTCCTTGTTTTCATCCCTGAGGTCTGCTTCATAGCTCAGCTGGTACAGGGAGCCGAGGTTCACGGTACGGATTTCCTGCAGTCTGCAGGAAGATGTGTACTGATCAAAGAGATCCTTGAAGGCACCGGCATAGTCCAGTTCCTCCGGAATCGTAATCGTGATGTAGCGATGCTTCTGATCAGAGGAAAGAAGATCCGTGCGGAAGAAGAGAACAAACAGCACTGCAACAAGGATGCTCATAAGAATGGCAAAGCCTGCATAGCCCATGCCGCAGGCAAGACCTGCGCCCATGGCCAGGAAGATCACGGCAATATCACTTGCCTTGCCTGGCAGGGAGCGAAATCTTACCAGTGAGAAGGAACCGGCAACCGCAACACCGACGCCAAGGTTTCCGTTGACCATCAGGATCACGGTCATGACAATAGCCGGAAGCACGGCTGCCGTGACGGTGAAGTTCTTTGTGCTGTGCTGAATGTTCTTATAAGTCAAAGCGATCAATACGCCGCAGAGTGCTGCTGCGCCAAAGCACAGCAGGAATCCATTCAATGTAACCGGGTCTGTCAGTAACGAAGCAAACATGCTGTATTCTCCTTCTGAGCGGCAGGATATCCTGCCTCTTCATATGCTCTATATGCTCTGTGTATCTGTTCCTTCTTGTTCTGCAATAACAATGCTGCATAGATGGTGCCGTACTTGGAGAAGCTTTCCCTGTGCAGGTGCATCTCACTGAGAATCTGTGACAGCCACAATGGATAGCGTTCGGAAAGCTTCACTTCCATCAGCACGCTGTCTTCCCCGCTGATGACCTTCTCCTTTCCATTGCAGGACATCGAGAGGTCGTTGATACGGTAGCGGATGTTTGTATCGAATGTAATGCGTACATCCGCTTCATCCTTTCCGGCATATGCCTTGCGGTGATAGGCAATGAATACCTTCGGAAGCAGTTTCTGCTGATCACACACATACTGGATTTCCCTGGAAATCTGACTTTCCGTTTCATCCAGTCTTCCTTCTTCCATGACCCTGCAGGCTTCTGCATAGCTCAATTGGATCCTTCTTTTCTGTCCGTCTTCCCGGAACTTCTTCTTGATTTCCAGGAAGACCGGAGAATTCACATCGGGATTCCCATAGGCACGCATCCGGAGTTTTTCCTTGTACAGAGGATGGTCAAGACAGTGCATGATCATCCGGCTGTCTGCTGTATCGAAATAGATTGTATTAAGATCATATTCCGGATATACATCAGGCAGCAGATGTGCCTGTGCTGCTTCCTGGAAGTACTCTGCCTGTTTTCTTGTCAGTTCATATTTCTGTTCTGTCCGCAGGAATGTCTCTGTCTGTTCCATGCACTCGTCCTCTCTTTCCTGTATGCAAGGAGAATACCGGACGGGTCTGAGGACAGCCTGTCGTGAAAGTGAACTTTGGGTGAATGTTAACCCGGTGTAAAAATCACATTACGAAAAGGCCCAGGGAACATGTCCCTGGGTCTGAATCAGATATCCTTCTGTTCTGCGATTATTCCTTTACTTCCGCGATTGCCTCAATCTCACACAAGGCATTCTTCGGCAGTGTCTTTACAGCCACGCAGCTTCTTGCCGGCTTGTTGACAAAGTATTTCTCATACACGGCATTGAATGCCGCAAAGTCGTTCATGTCCGCCAGGAAGCATGTAGTCTTGATTACCGTTGTGTAGTCTGCCCCGCCTGCTTCAAGCACTGCGCCTACATTCCTGCAGGCCTGTTCTGCCTGTGCCTCAATGCCTTCCGGAATACTTCCGTCCGCTGGATTGATGGATGCCTGTCCTGAGGTATAGACGATGCCGTTGACTACATAGCCCTGTTCATACGGTCCGATGGCAGCGGGTGCCTTCGGTGTGCTGATCTTCTTCATCATACTGTTCCTCCTCTATACAATGATACCGCCCTCATGAGGCGGTATGTTTTTCATAATGCAATGATTCTTGCGAAGATGAACGGCAGGACTGCTGCGCAGATTCCTCCCACGAAAATCGTATAGCCGATGGTTCTCATCCTTTGTGCCTTTACGCTGGAATCCTTGGAAGAGGAAGACCATCCGGGATTCACATGGAAAGGATCAATCAGCAGATATGCGATGAATTCCAGCACAGCAATCACTGCGTAGCCGATATGTTCCATGATCCTCTCCTTTCAGGTAATTCCAAGATAGCATGGAACCTGTCCTGAATTGTGAATGGATCATGAAAATTCGTCCCATAATTCTTCCATAATTCTGTAATCAGAGCCTGTGATCCTTCTCCACGTCACGGAAATAGCGGTAGGTATCCACCCTCAGCTGCCCGCAGGCTGCCTCATCACAGGCAATGATGGCATCGTTGTGCATCTGCAGCACACTGCAGGGGCACTGTTGGGAAACACTACCCTCAACGGTTTTTGCCAGGGCTTCCGCTTTATTGTGGCCGTTGATCAGAATGAGTACCTCACGAGCGTCCATGACCGTTCCGGTCCCCACAGACAATGCACAGGAAGGAACCTTCTCAGGATCATTGCCGAAGAATCTGGAATTGACGATTCTGGTATCCTCGGTCAGTTTCCGGATGCCTGTTCTTGAAAACAGGGAAGTATACGGTTCATTGAAGGCCAGATGTCCGTCTACTCCGATGCCTCCCATGAAAAGATCGATGCCGCCGCAGTCCCTGATCGCCTGTTCATAGGCATCACATTCCGCCTGCAGATCCTTTGCCATGCCGTTGAGAATATGAATATTCTCCGGTTTCATGTCTGTCAGATGATTGAAGAGATTGTCATGCATGAAGTACCAGTAGGACTGATCGTTTTCATGATCGAGACCCACATATTCATCCATGTTGAATGTAATGACATTGGCAAAGGAAAGTTTACCGGCCCGGTTCATGCGCACCAGTTCCTTGTACACGCCAACCGGGGAAGAACCGGTCGGAAGCCCCAGGACAAACGGTCTGTTTTCTTTGTGATGATGGATCCTGTCTGCGATATGCTGTGCCGCAAACAGGCACATCTTCTCATAGTCTTCCTGAATGACGACTCTCACGATAAATCCTCCCCGTTTGTCTCAATCACCTTCTTAAACCAGGCAAAGCTGTCCTTGCGGCATCTCCGGTATGTACCGTTTCCTTCATCATCCGCATCCACATAGATGAAGCCATAGCGCTTTGCCATCTCCCCGGTGGAGACACTGATCAGATCAATGCATCCCCATGTGGCATAGCCCATCACATCAATACCGTCGATCTCAACAGCATCCTTGATGGCAAGAATGTGCTGACGGATGTATTCAACCCGGTATGGATCATGCACACTTCCGCCCGTTTCCAGAACATCCTTGGCACCGAGTCCGTTCTCCACCGGAAACAGCGGTTTCTGGTATCTTGCCCACAGTTCCTGCATGGCAATGCGCAGTCCGTCCGGATCAATGGTCCAGCCCCATTCGGACTTCTTCAGATATGGGTTGGCAATGCCGTTATAGGACATGTTTCCACGTTCATTTCCGATCACCTTCGGATCGCCGGAGACCGTTGTGGAGGAATAGTAGGAGAAGCCGATGAAGTCCACGGTTCCTTCCTTCAGGATCTGCTTTTCCTCTTCCGTAAGGGAGAAACGGATGCCGTTGTTCCGGTATTCAATCAGCTTGCTTTCCGGATAGTATCCTCTGACCTGCACATCGCAGAAGAAATGCGGCACATCCCCCCTTGCTCTTGCGGCAAGCATGTCTGCAGGACTCGGGGTATTGGGATACCAGCAGCCATAGGCAATCATGTTTCCGACTTTGTTGGAAGGATCCACCTCATGCAGGATCTTTACTGCCTTTGCGGAGGCGATCAGCTGATGCTTGGCAGAATCCGCCTTTGCCTGCGGTGTATTCAGCGGCACCCCGCCTTCCATGAACGGAATCAGCTGGGAGGTGTTGATCTCATTGAAGGTCAGCCAGTAATGGATTCTTCCCTTGAAATGCTCTGCCAGTGTCCTGACATACTTCTCAAAGCAGGGAATGTTCCTTTCATCCAGCCAGGATCCCCACTTGTTGGTCAGGGCGACCGGTGTTTCATAATGGGAGAGTGTAACCAGCGGTTCAATGTGATATTTCAGAAGTTCATCAATGACTGCATCATAGAATGCAATTCCTTTCTCGTTGGGCTTTTCATCGTCGCCGTTCGGGTAGATCCTGCTCCAGGAAAGGGAAAGCCGCAGTGTTCTGAACCCCATTTCCGCAAGCATTGCAATATCTTCCTTGTAATCATGATAGAAGTCCGATGCTTTGCGGGATGGATAGTCATATCCTTCAAACTGTCCGAACACCGCACCTTCCGGTGCCTGCAGCCTGACGAACATATCCGCATGGACCTGTCCGTCCTTTGTCATGTATGTGATCTGTCTGGGACATGTATTTGTTCCCCTTGTCATGCAGTCGGCAGAGCTTAAGCCTTTGCCGTCTTCATTATATGCACCCTCGATCTGATTGGCAGCAATGGCACCGCCCCATAAGAATCCTTCCGGAAAACTCATTGTCTCTCCTCCTTCTCCTGTATGAAGATCAAGGCATCTCTTTCATCCATCACCTGCAGGATCTTCATCTCTTCTTCCCTGATATGACCGATATGGTTTCTTGTCCCGTCATTGACGATCGGCATCAGCACGATCTGCAGCTCTCCCTGATAATGCGCATAGCTGTTGTTGACCATGACAACATCGCCCGGCATGAACATTTCGCCCTTGTGTATTCTTGCCGGAATGTTCTTCTTTGCGTACAAAAAGCGCGGCATCCGTGATCTCCAGATCCATTCACTGGAATCCCCGACATCCATGTGCGGAAAGAAGTCAAACAGTATCTCCTTCTCCACATCACACAGATCATCATCCGTTAGCACACGGATGCGGTGCGCCCTGGGCAGCACAATGTCATCACTGTTTCCAAGCTTCTTCATCATCGCAGCCACTGGATTATTGCTCTGATCACCAACAGGTGCCACAGCCTGCTGCAGTGCTGCAAGTTCTTCCTCTGAAGCATACGCATTGCCGATGGTCACGACATCGCATCCCCCGGCTTCCAGCAGTCTTGCCTGCAGGTCCAGGGCCTCCTGGCGCATCATTTCCACAGTGCAAAGACCATCTTTTGCATCCCATACGCCATGTGTCGGCTCATTGTGGCTGGACGCAAAGGCACATACCGGAAAGCCGTCCTTTTTCAGACGTCTGTTTGTCTCAAGGAATGTCTTCCACTTCATGCCTGTATAGCGCTGCGGGTAGAAGTTATGACACATGAGAATATCCTTCGGATCAACGCCGGATCTCACAAGATTCTCAATGTGATCAAGCCCGAAGGAGGCGTTGAAGGAAATCTGAATTCCCTGAGGATTCTGACACAGTACCTTGTCCTGCTCGTTGCCATAGGGAATGTCCATGCGCAGGCAGTCTGCACCGATGGATGAGAACACAGAGAGATCCTCAGGAGATGCATTTACCTTTTTCAGGAAGGCATGATTCACATCCAGGATCGTCTTCATGCCGGCTTCATGTGTACAATCATCCAGGGCGTGAAACAGATCCAGGACATCCTGTGTTTCACCTTCCACGGAGAACATGCTGGAAAAGACATACTTCACACCATATCTGCCGGCAAGCTTGATATATGCCTTGATTTCTTCCAAAGGTCTTTGATCGGGATATACGGAAATTCCGGTTTCAGTCATATCAATACACAGACAGGCTCCGTTCATGGAGCCTGCCTTTCCTTTCTTCTTCAGTACTTTTCAGCGAGCCTATGGCACAGTGCGATGATCTCATCTGCACACATGCGGTACGTCTCTGTTGCCATCATCTGGTCTTCGGCATGCACCATGAGGATATCCATGACAATCTGTTCACCGTTTGCCATGGCAGTCAGAAGCTCAGCGTGAGCCTTGTGTCCCTCGACATAAACCTTCTCGCCTTCATCCAGCTTGGCCTGTGCTTCGTCAAACTTTCCTTCTTCCGCAAGATGCACGGCTTCCACATACATGCCGCGGGCTGCGCCGCTGGCTGCGATCATGCGGAAGGCAACCTGCTGTGTGTCAGCCATCAGTTCTTCTCTCCCATGAGTTCCTTAGCACGCTTGAGAACATTCTTTCCGTTCATCATGCCGTAGTCCATCATATTGATGACTTCGACAGGCTTGCCAGGCAGCTTTGCCTGTACCTGCGGCTGCAGGTAGGAAACCTGCGGTCCGATCAGGACCACATCAGCATCGCTGGCCATTTCCTGGGCTTCACTTGCAGGATAGGCATTGATGCTGCAGTCATAGTTCTCCGCAGATGCAGCTTCCTGCATCTTCTTGACAAGAGCACTTGTGGAAAGACCCATATTGCATAACAGTACGATCTTCTTCATCTTCATTCTCCTTTCGCTGCTTCTTCAGCAGTCTTTGCCTGCTGTTCCTGATCATAGATGCGCTTGTCGGCCGCCTTGAAGAACGGAATCCAGACAAGAATGTCAATTGCAAGCAGGACAATACCCCAGATGAATCCGGAGACATGGCCTGTTTCAAGGGCGAAGGCAATCGGTGTCGGCATGACGGTGGCAACCTGTGCTCCTGTAGGTGCTGCAACAAGACCAAGCTTCATGACACCCATGGTCAGCAGCAGGTTGACCGGCTGAAGGAGAACAAACGGAATATCGAGGATCGGGTTCATGATCATCGGTACACCGAAGACCTGCGGTTCGGAAATATTGAAGATGGAAGTCGGCAGGGAGATCTTTGACAGCGCCTTGTACTGATCAGATTTTGCAAAGATGAGCATGCAGATGGCAAGCGGCAGAACCGGGAAGTCCATCAGCTGATTCAGCATTGCCCATTCAGGATAAGGTACTGCAGTGGCTGCTGCCTGTGCAGAAGCGTTTGCTGCATTGGCAACAGCGATCACACTTGCCATTGCAGAATAAGCAACCATGCCGCCGTGAACACCGAAGCACCACAGGAGCTTTTCAACCGTCAGGAAGACAAGTGCTCCGGCAAATCCGCCGCCCACCTTCATGAGAGGTGCCTGCAGAATGCCATAGATGAGCTTCTGTGCCGTGGCGAACGGTGTCAGGGATACAGCCCAGCGGAACAGAAGGAAGACAAGGAATGTAAGGCCGCCCGGAATCATCATCTCGAACATACCGGAGACATTTTCAGGAACGGAATCCGGAAGATTGATCTTCCAGTTCTTGCTGATGAAGTAGAGATACAGGCGTGAACCCAGGATACCGGCAAGCAATGCCAGGAAGATGCCGGAAGCACCAAGTGCCCCTCTTGTGCCTGTTCCAAGGGCATCCGCAATGATTTCCACGCTGTAGTTGCCGGAGGCATCCACAACAACGTTCTGTGCTTCAAACGGTGTCAGGACAAGAAAGGAGCCAAGTCCGACCATGGCTGTGGCAAACGGATTCTTGGTGTTGAATTCCTTGCCGACCTGATAGCCCATGGACAGTGCAACAAACACGGACATGACATCCGAGCATACCGCAACCGGAATACCCAGCAGTGTGCGGATACCGGTGTTGGTGATGAAGGTCTGGTATGCAGGAATCGGCAGCGACATCAGAAGCGAGAAGATGGAGCCGCAGATGGAAAGGGCCGCAATACCCATGAATCCGTTGGTCAGGATCCTCATGTAGCGGCTGTTGGTGAACTTTGCGATTTTCTGTGCGAAATTGTTCATAACAATCCTCCTTATTGACAGGTTTTGATCTGTCCGCATAAGAAAGATAATCGATCACTGTAAGCGTTACCTTACCGCAGTTTTCCGTTTCAAACGGGAATTCATGAGCACATCAGGAAAACAGGATATGGAATACCAGCGCAAGCAGGATGAATACAACATTTGTATCAAGCTGACCGACGATATAATACTTGCCGGAAGCTGCTATGCCTGTCTTTCCCTTGAAAAGCCTGAGCAGGGATGCTGCAAGAACCAGCATCGCGCAGAAGCCGGCTGCTGCAGGAAGATATGACAGTCCTGCAGGAATGAGCATTCTTTCACCCTGCTTCGCCATTGCAATAAGCCAGGAGGCAGTGAACAGAAGTGCCATGTTCAATCCGCCTTCATGACAGCTTCTGCCATAGGCATAGCCGATGGATGACACCATGAACAAGACCAGGAAATGACTCGTCATTTCATACACGCGGTTCAGCATGGAAAATGCAGGAATCAGCGAAACCATGTGAAACAGGAAGCCAAGGAAAAATACCATAGTCGTCATTCCAAGCTCCTGCAGCAGATACTGCAGGAAGCTGAGAGTATGCTTTTCCTCTTTCTTCACCGATTCACTCAGTCCGGCGATTTTCTTCATGACAGCTTCAGCATCTCCGGTGACAAACTCACGTTCCTCCAGGATCGTGTATGGAACGTCATGTTTCAGGCAGTAAGCCGTCACCGGTTCTGACACAGGAACTGCCTGGGGTGTCAGGATGATCAGATCCGCCTGCTGGACGATATCCATGAAGCTGTCCACACGATAGGGCAAAAAATGCCATCCGGTTTGGCGTGCTGTGCTGTACTTTTCCATTTTTGCCGCAAATACGGAAGATGTAATGCCGTTCATGCACAGAACCACTGCTCTCATACACTGCCTCCTTTCAGAAGGATCTGTATGACAGTCTGCCTGTCGGCATGCTCACTCAAAGCACTGATAGCTGAGGGATCCGAGGCAAACGCCGTGATCCTGTCATTGACATACTGCTGCAGTTCATCACTTCCGGACGGGTATGCCGCAAACAGCACAAGCTTCACTTCACTGAATTTCCACAGCACCGGCTTCTTTAACCGCAGGAAGGCAAGGATGATCCTGTTTCCTTCATACTGATACGGATGAGGAAGTGCAAGCATACAGCCGACTTCCGTAGAGGAAAGCTGTTCCCGCTTCAGCACCATATCTTCCAGATCTTCCCCGCATGTTTCCTTGATTCTTTCGCAGAGCACATGCAGTGCCTCTTCCCTGTTCTTTACGGAAACATTATCCATGATCAGCCGCTCGTCAATAAGGGCAGCAGCCTGCTCTGACATATCCTGGCTTAGAATCTCCTGTACCCGCGCGGCGCTTCCATCACTCAGTGACAGATCAATCAGCACTACAGGAACAGGGTATTTTTCTGGTAAAGGTATCGTTGTCAGGATGCAGGAAATCCCATTGAAATCCAGCTGTGCCAGCGAAGCTGCGGACTCCATCAGGATGCTTTCCTTCGGAATCTGAAGCTTTGTGATCAGCCGGTATTCAATAAGCCTTGCTGTCCCTCTTCCGGTTGCACATACCACAGCAATTTTCTTTGATGATGGCTTCTGATCCTTCTTCCGCTGCACCGCCACGGCAAAATGCAGTGCCAGATAGGCCAGTTCATCATCACCGACCCATGATCCGTAATGATCCTGAATCACATGTGCAGCGATCATGGCTGCCTCATAGCCTTCATTCATCGCGCGCTTGATCTCATTGCGCATGGGATTGCGCTGCGGAATACCGTACTTCAGTCTTGTGAGCAATGGCTGCAGATGCAGCAGCAGCGCTGTTTTAAGTTCATCATCAGCGGTGAGATCAAGATTCCTTTCTCTCTTCAATGCCTGCAGGATCTCATCCTCCAGACTAAAGACATCCGATGATATGGCATGTGCATCAGAGAGCATTTGCTTGCCTGCCAGGTGCATTGCAATATATGTTGTTTCATCTTCCGGTATCTTCAGATCAAACGCTTCTTCAAATTCCTTTGTGATATGCTGTGCAGCCTCCATGACACTCTCATAGTCGCCTTCCAGCACCGGCGCTTCACTGATGGCATTGCCGCTTTTGATTCTGTGGATGGCTATGATGCAGTGCTGGGAAAGGTTATAAAGATTCTCATCACTGATGGAAAGATCATACCGGTGAATAACTGCACTGATGATGTTCTGCACCTGTTCCACCAGTGCTGCATCCCTCGTGATCCCTTCATCCAGCTTCATATTCACATAGACAATGCGCTTGTTGATTTCGCTGCCGTTCACGGCAATGCCATATTTCGGTCTGGAGACGATGCTCAGATGATATTCAGCACAGCCTGCCTTGACATAAGGCATGAGACGGTCAATGGTCTGCCGGCTGACATAGAGTTCATCCGCAAGGGCATCGATGGTGATCCAGCCATTGCAGTCAATCAGCCGCTTGATGATATAGAGCACACGCATGCGGTTTTCCTGATTCATGCTTGCCGTGCTGTTCAGGATTTTTCCGAAGGCATTGGCATCCTGGACTTCCAGCGAGAATCCCTTCAGACGGGAATAAGAAATCACTGCACCGTTCCGGCGCAGTTCTTCTTCATTGTCCCCCAGAATCTTCCGGATCGTCTTCTCGGAAAGATCTGCCTGTCTGGCTAAATCCTTCATTACGATGCGTCCTTCCGCATGATAGAGGATTTTTACGATGCTGCTGATCCGCTCATCCATGATATGCATCCATTATACGCACTTCGGATACAGAAAAATGAGGATTCACTCCTCATCCTTCCAGCCAGAGAAACCTGGTGTCGCTGTATTGTTCTGCAAATGCCACCGTATTGATGACATCCTTCTTGTCATACTTCCTGTCATTGGATACGACAAACCGGATGGAACTGCTGTCTCTGTGATAAATCAATGCAATGACTGTGCCACGGAATGATTCACACGGTTCATTCAGCCCGTACACATAGGCATCTATGAAATTTCCCGCAGAGACGAGCTCTTCCACATAGCCCACGTTGCAGGAACAGAGGGTATCGGGAAGTCCTGGATGAATACTCCCGTAAGGAAGCTCCACGGTGACTGTAACATCCCTGCCCAGCCATTCCTTTCCAAGCAGATATTCCATCTCCTGGAAGGCGCTGCCGTATTCCTGTTTGCTTTCACCGTCTTCTTCAAAGCCAAAAGCCTTGTAGGCATTGACTGCCTTGTCCAGCGCCCTTACCGTCAGGCGTCCGGTTTCAGCTTCCTCTGCTTCCCTGATCAATGCCTGCATCAGCTTTGTGCCGATGCCTTTGCGCTGATCCTCCTTGCGTACAAAGAACAGGGCAATGTGGTAATCCTGCGGCTCATAGCCGATGATGCCCCTGAGGTCTCCCTCATAGGCGCCGAAGTACTCCAGCATCTCTCCCTTTGCGCTGACATACTCCAGGAAGGAATGTGCACCTTCCTTGTTCAGGCCGCAGTTTCCGCTTGTAAAGAACACCTCCCTGACAAGATTCAGGGCGTCGTTCTTTTCGTCCTGTTCCAGCTTCCGGATGTTCATCACAGACCCAGTTCGCTGTCAAACAGCGGAACGGATCCCTTGACCGCATGCTTTTCCAGTTCCTCGCTGTATTTCATGACCATAACCGGTACGTCCTTGGCATGCGGGATGGCAGCTTCCTTGATTGCCTCAAAGCTTGCCGCATCATTCGTACCGTCTGTTTCAACGATCAGGGCAAAGCTCAGCGCCATGCCGACCATCAGCTGCTTGAACCAGACACGCTTGACATCCTTGAGTTCTTCGCACTTGTCATGCACAGCATTGACCAGGGCCGTAGGATAGATTCGCGGCTCAGAGAATGTCAGGGAAACCCCTGCCGGAATGGCACCGTCCTTGACTGCCTTTTCTTCCTTTGCCTT
The DNA here is from genome assembly GCA_900314345.1 of uncultured Erysipelotrichaceae bacterium. Lineage (GTDB taxonomy): Bacteria > Bacillota_I > Bacilli_A > Erysipelotrichales > Erysipelotrichaceae > Bulleidia. The sequence continues at coordinate 18,128 of OMUX01000389.1, forward strand.
GGCTTCCTTCATCTCAGCAAGCTTCAGGATCAGCTGCTTCGGAATGACAATATTGGCTCCCATGGGGTTGACGACGACACCGACAGCCTGGTTGTTCGGATCCGTGAACATCGGCTTGTAGTCCGTGATTGTGCGGATCATGTACTGATGCGGCGCCGGCTTTTCACCATCCAGCGGCATGTTGAGCTTCCTGGCTTCCTCATTGTCCGTGAAGACCGGGAAGAAACTTCTTCCATCCTTTGTATTGATCAGCACGAACTTGATCTGCACGTTGTCCTTGGAACCGCTCAGAATCACCGGAGACAGCAGCTGTGCCTTCTGCAGTTCAACAATCATGGCACCCTCAGTCTGCGGTGTCTTGTTTTCCTTGAGCATCTCAAGTGCCTTTACAAGATCCGGATTCTTGATCTGATCCGGATTGATCTGCTTCATCTTGATTTTTACCTGTTTCTTCTTTTCGTTTTCCATATTGAACTCCCGCCGTTCATTATACACGAAACATCTGCAGAAAGACCCCATGCATGAACTGCTTTGGTATAATTTCCCCGGAGGTTCATCTCATGAAGAAAATCACCTGGAATTCCCCGGTTATCCTTTGGTTTGCCTTGATCTCGCTTGGTGCACTGATTCTCAACGGCATCACGGGCGGCCGTTCCAACTACATGTTCTTCTCCGTATGGCGCGGGTCCCTGAAGGATCCTTTGTTCTATCTCAGGCTTTTCACCCATGTGCTTGGCCATGCGGATCTTTCCCACTATGCAAACAACATGCTCATCTTTCTGTTAGTGGGACCGCTTCTGGAAGAGAAGTATGGCAGCAGGAAGCTGCTGGAAATCATGGCAGTCACTGCCCTGATCACCGGCATTGTGCATGTCCTTGTGGATCCGAACAGCGCACTGCTTGGTGCATCCGGCATTGACTTTGCCTTCATCCTGATGGCAAGCGTCACCGGAAGCAGAAGAGACGGTGAAATTCCGCTGACATTGCTCATTGCGGCAGCGATCTATCTTTCCCAGCAGATCATCGCCGGCGTCAGCGCGGACAACATCTCCCAGCTCACCCATGTCATCGGCGGTGCCATCGGAGCGGTCTACGGCATGGCTTTCCGGCCCTCCTACCGCAAATATTGAACATATTGCCCTTGTTGTTCATGGAATTTCATGTAAATTCTTCTAATTTAATTAATGCATTGTTCACATTCTGTTCACTTTGCAGAGATAAGCTGAACAATGTATTGAAAGGAGCATCAATCACATGAGTGAAATCAACGAAGAAAAAGAAACATGGACGTGCCCTGTATGCGGCACCGTGAATACAGGGAAGTTCTGCACCGGATGCGGCGCAAGAAAGCCTGAAGAGACAAGAAGTGAAGCAATCAACGCACAGTACACGGAAACACGCACGGAGGCACCGCAGTACACAGCACCACAGCCTCAGGCCCCAAGGAAGCAGAAGGTGAAGAAGGAAAAGAAATCCCACCCCGTTGCCCTGGCACTGGTCTGTGCATTGCTTGGCGGCGCAGCCGGATTCGGCGGCGGATACCTGGCAAGTTCCGGCAAGACAGGAAACGGTACAACGGTGGTCTATGAGGCAACCGCAGCACCGGAGTCAACGACAGCAAACGCCAGTGTCACAACATCTTCCGGCATGACGATCGCCGAGATTGCTACCAAGGCAGCACCTTCCGTTGTGGAGATTCAGACCGAAATCACCCAGACAAGCTATGGTCTCTTCGGCGGAACGTACACTTCTGAAGCTGCTGGTTCCGGCGTCATCATCTCCTCTGACGGCTACATCATCACGAACAACCACGTCATTGAGGATGCAAACTCCATCACCGTCAAGACATATGACGGAACAACCTATGATGCAGCATTGGTCGGAACAGATGAGAAGGCAGACATCGCTGTCATCAAGGTTGATGCCACAGGCCTTGCGGCTGCCACGATCGGCGACAGCTCCACGATTGCCGTCGGTGATACTGCAGTCGTCATCGGCAATCCGCTTGGAACCCTGGGCGGAACAGTCACAAACGGCATCATTTCCGCTACAGACCGTGAGATCACCATCAACAACCAGGCGATGAACCTGATCCAGACAAACGCTGCCATCAACAACGGCAACTCCGGCGGCGGTCTGTTCGACGCTGACGGAAACCTGATCGGCATCGTCAATGCCAAGGACTCCGGTCTTACCAGCAGCGGCGCAACCATTGAAGGTCTTGGCTTTGCCATTCCGATCAATGAAGCAATGGATGTTGCCCAGCAGCTCATGGAATACGGCTATGTCACTAACCGTGCAACCATCGGTGTTACCCTGCAGACCCTGACCGAGAACTACGGCAGCTATCCGGCAGGCCTGTATGTCGCCTCTGTTGTAGAAGGAAGCGGTGCTGAAAAGGCAGGCTTGCAGCCGTATGACCGCATCATTGCCGCAGACGGAACGGAGATTTCCTCCTACACGGAACTCTCCAGAATCCTGCAGAACAAGAAGGTCGGAGATGTCCTGACACTGACCATCGTCAGAGAAGGACAGCAGATGGATGTTGATGTCACCCTGACAGGCGCTATCAACACAAACCAGACAGCCAAGGGCTGATCCGCCAAACGTCATATAACCGGGACAGTGCAATCCAAAAGCACTGTCCTTTTTCATTTTCATAAACTTTTCTGTTTCAAAAAACGGA
>OMUX01000104.1 GCA_900314345.1 uncultured Erysipelotrichaceae bacterium
CAATCAGACAGTCCTGAAGCCCTTTGCCTCCGTGAAGGATGCATTGTCTGCAGCACTGAAGAAACATGGCTCAGGGGCAAGTGTAATTGCCATGCCTTATGCGGCAAGCACATTTCCTGAGGAAAGAGCAGGCTGATATGGATATTACAATTGTCATTGAAAGCATGGCAGAGCTTCTGCTGATCATGATGGCCGGGTTTATCCTTGCAAGATGCGGCATGCTGGATGAACATACGGACAGACAGCTTTCCTCCATCATTGCCCAGACGACATCTCCGCTTCTGATCCTGTCCACGGCACTGCAGTCTCCTTCCGGAAACAACAGCCTGGTGCTGCTGCTTGTGCTGTGCGGGTTTCTTCTGTATGGCGTGCTGATTGTATTTGCAAGGATGCTTGTGCATCTGCTTCCTGTGCCAAAGGAAGACAGGCCGGTGTATGAATGCATGCTTGTCTTTTCCAACTGTATCTTCATGGGCTTTCCTGTGCTGCAGTCATTGCTGGGGGATGAGGCAGTGTTCTATTGTTCCATGCTGCATATGCCGCTGAATGTGTATCTGTATACCTATGCGGTATCCATGATGCAGAAGGCTGCGGCCATGGAAAAAGGAGAAGCTGTGGTGAAGAAGGGATTCCGTTCCACACTCCGTTCCATCATCACGCCGGGATTCCTGATCACCCTTCTGGCACTGGTATTGTTCCTGTGCAATGTCAGGGATGATGGCTTTGTCTATGAAACAGTTCATATGATCGGCAATGTCACTTCTCCCTTGTCCATGATGCTGCTGGGTTCCTCCTTTGCCCGTTCTCCTGTCATGGATTCCCTGAAGGACAGAAGAGCCTATGGCTATTCCCTTCTGCGGCTCTTTGTCATTCCGCTTGCATCCCTTGGGGTATGCAGGCTTGCGGGTGTCAGTTCATACTTCACCATCATTACGGTACTGACCCTTGGCATGCCGTGTGCAGCGATCATTCTTGTCTTCGGCAATATATACCTGAAGGACCCTTCCCTGATCTCCCGGTGCATTGTCGTATCCACATTGCTTTCCATTCTCAGCATTCCTGTCCTTGTGGCAGTTCTGAACATGGTATGAGAGGACAGATCCCTGCGGTCTGTCCTTTATATATCGCTTTTTGTGAAACCGCTTACATTTGATGAACAGTTCTTTGGAAGTTGTAACTCACAGGGATATTGTGCGGGAATCAGAGGCATGAAATACTGAAAGTGCAGATGGAAATTGTATACAATCTACAAAATACATAATTCTGAACAGGAGGTATTTCCAATGCGCACAATTCCGATTCCTTATTACAAGAGCACCATTGATCTTCATATTGATGAGAAGAACCTCAAGGCTGTCATGACAGCCAAGATGCATGACTTCAAGCCTGAAAAGGGCGAGGCGGAGCTGGTCAAGGATGCCCTGGATCATCCGATCGGCACGAAGACCCTGTGTGAACTGGCCAAGGGAAAGAAGAATGTTGTCATTGTCACCAGCGACCATACACGTGCTGTTCCTTCAAAGATCACGCTGCCGCTGGAACTGGCAGAGATCAGAAAGGGCAATCCGGATGCGGAAATCACAATCCTGATCGCTACCGGACTGCACCGCCCGACAACAGAAGAAGAACAGCGTCATATGTTCGGCGATGAGATCGTTGATCATGAACATATCGTTGTAAACAAGGCATTTGAACCGGATGACTTCGTCATGATGGGCACATTGCCAAGCGGTGCTGAGTTCCATGTCAACAAGGTCGCTGCCAATGCAGACCTGCTGATCACGGAAGGATTCATTGAGCCGCACTTCTTTGCGGGATTCTCCGGCGGACGCAAGAGCATCCTGCCGGGTGTGTGCTCACAGGAAACCGTCAATGAGAACCATTCCTACAAGGCGATCGCTTCTCCTTATGCAAAGACCGGTGTGCTGGAGCACAACCCGATCCATGAGGACATGGTATGTGCCGCAAGAATGGTGAATGTACAGTTCATCCTCAACGTTGCACTGAATGCAGAGAAGAAGGTCATCGCCGCATGGGCCGGTGATCTGGAACAGGCACATGCAGAAGGTGTTGCCTTCATCCGCAAGTGGAGCCAGTGCGAAAGCATCACCGGCGACATCGTCGTCACCTCCAACGGCGGATATCCTCTCGACCAGAACCTGTATCAGAGCCCGAAGGCAGTCGCTACTGCCGAGGCATGTGCAGGGGATGACGGTGTGATCATCATGTGCTGCAGCTGCTGCGACGGCATGGGCGGCACACACTTCGCAAAGCTGATCCAGATGGGCACACCGGAAGAGATCGATGCATACCTCTCGAAGATTCCGGCTAAGGAAACCATTCCGGAACAGTGGTGCCCGCAGATCTATGCCCGCATCCTGCACAAGCACAAGATGATCCTTGTCTCCACATTCCTGGATGAAGAGACCGTAAAGAAGTGCAACATGATCCCGGCAAAGACGGTGGATGAAGCACTGGAGAAGGCCTATCAGCTCAAGGGCAGGGATGCCCAGGTGGTTGTGATTCCGGACGGTGTCAGCGTTCTTGCTGTAGCACCGGAGAACAGATAAAGGACAGGAAGAAAGAACATGAGTGAAGTGAAGATTGCATTGAAGGTCAATGATCTGGACAACGTGGCAACGATCTTCGCCAATGACATCGTGGACGGAACGGAAGTGGAAGTCCGCGACAGACACGGAAACCTGGAGAAGATGACTGTGATCGGCGATGTGCCGTACGGACACAAGATTGCCGTCAGGGACATCAGGAAGGGTGAACAGATCACAAAGTACGGCCAGGAGATCGGTCTTGCCAGCTGCGATATCCGCAAGGGCGAGTATGTCCATGTGCACAACATTGAAAGCATGCGCGGAAGAGGCGACTGGGAGAAGGCAAAGAAGGAGGCTCATGAATAATGGCTGACTGGTATGGATACAAAAGAGCGGACGGGAAGTTCGGCTCAAGGAACTATGTCGGAATCATTCCGACTGTAACATGTGCCAATGATGTGGCGAATGCCATCTGCCGTCAGGTGATGGGATCCATCACATTCCAGCATCACCAGGGATGCTGCCAGCTTCCGCCGGATCTGGACCGTGTCACGGATACCCTGATCTCGCTTGGCAAGAGCCCGAACATCGGCGCTGTGCTGATCGTAAGCCTGGGATGTGAAGGCACGGATCATGAGCGGATGTACAGCGAGCTCAAGGCAACAGGCAAGCCTGTGGAGATCATTCACATCCAGGAGCTTGGCGGTGTCAGCAATGCCATCCGTGAGGGAACAAACCTTGCCAGGAAGCTTGCCATTGAAATCTCCGGTCAGCAGAGAGAACCGGCAAGCGTGAAGGACATCATCATGTCCATCAAGTGCGGTGCCAGTGATACGACAAGCGGTCTTGCCAGCAACTGTGCCATCGGCTATGTGGCAGACAAGCTCGTGGATGAGGGCGCAACCGTCATCTTCGGTGAGACAACGGAGTTCCTGGGCGGTGAGCATCTGCTTGCCCAGCGTGCTGTAAACAAGGAAGTCGCTGACAGGATCTATGAGATCGTCAATGCCATGGAGACAAGGGCAAAGTCCATCGGCTGCGATATGAGAAGAGGACAGCCGACACCGGGAAATATTGCCGGCGGACTTTCCACCATTGAGGAAAAGAGTCTGGGAGCCATCGTCAAGAGCGGTTCCAGACCGATACAGGGAGTTCTGGATTATCCGGAACATATCACAGATCAGAAGGGTCTGTGGATCAAGGACACACCGGGAAGAGAACCTGAGATCCTTACCGGTATGGGTGCGACGGGTGCACAGTTCATGTGCTTCTCCACGGGGCGCGGTGCTCCGCAGGGATTCCCGTGCATGCCTGTCATCAAGATCTGCGGCAACCCTAACACATACCAGCACATGGAAAATGACATGGATGTCAATGCCGGCCTGATCATTACCGGCGAAAAGACAATCGAGGAAGTGGGGGAGGAAGTCTATGCCAAGCTGCTCCGTGTTCTCAACGGAGAGATGACAAAGAACGAATCCATCCAGTACACAAGCTCGATTGATATCCATGTACTGGGACCTGTGATCTGATAAGCAATATTCAGAAAAGAAACAGAAAGGGGTATTCAAAAAAAGATTATGAATCCTGTAACCGCCTTGTTGATCGGCATCGTCGTCATGATGGGCCTGATCATCTTCACACGTATCCAGGCATTCCCGGCTATGATTATTTCCGCAGTTCTCATGGGTGTTCTCTCCGGCGATTCTCTGCTGGTCGGAACCGGCAATGAGGGCGGAAACGTTCTCTCCGTTGCAGTAAAGACTGTCACCAGCGGCTTCGGCGGCACGATGACTTCCATCGGCATCGTCATCGGTCTTGGCTGCATCATGGGTATCTTCCTTGAGAAGTCCGGTGCTGCCAAGCGCATCGCTCTGACCATCCTGAAGGCTGTCGGCGTCAAGCGCGCTGACGTCGTCCTTGGTCTGACGGGCTTCGTGGTATCCATTCCGGTATTCTGTGATTCCGGATTCGTCATTCTCTCTTCCCTGGCAAAGGAGTTCTCCCGTCTGACCAAGAAGTCCATGGTTCAGCTGGGCGGCATCCTGGGCATGGGCCTGTACATCACACACTTCATGGTACCTCCGACACCGGGCCCTCTGGCTGTTGTCGGTACATTCCAGCAGGAAGGTCTGGATGTTGACCTTGGCATGTTCATCCTGTGTGGTCTTGCATTCTCCGTTCCGCTGTTCATCTTCTCAGTCTATCTGTTCCGTGCCATCGGCAAGAAGTATGAAGGACAGTTCGTCATGAAGGCTGATGACATTGACCGTTCCAAGTACACAGAAGCACAGCTGGCTGTCCTTGATAAGATCGATGCGAAGCTCGAAAGCGGCAAGGAACTGGAGAACAGTGATTTCGAAGAGCTGCTGACAACAGAAAAGCTGCCGTCCGCATTCCTCTCCTTCTTCGATCTGCTTCTTCCGGTTATCCTGATTCTCCTCAACACGATCGTTTCCCAGACTCCTGTAGCAGGAACAGGCTTCGGCCAGTTCATCATGTTCCTGGGTAATCCGGTCATCGCTCTGTTCATCTCCGTTGTCATCGGTGCATTCGGTCTGACCGAAGGCATGACAAAGGATCAGATCCAGGCAATGATGAATGAAGCACTCAAGGATGCAGGTCCGATCTGCTTCGTTACCGGTGCCGGCGGTGCATTAGGTGCAGTCGTCAAGGCTACAGGTGCTGCAAGCATCATGGCTGAAGGCATTGTCAACACTGGTATGATGCCGATCCTGGTTCCGCTTCTGGTTGGTACAATCATGAGATTCCCTCAGGGTTCCGGCACAACCGCAATGATCACAGGTTCTGCAATCATCGCGCCGATGGTCACAACGCTTGGCATCAACCCGTATCTGGCTGCCATGGCAATCTGCCTTACCTCCATGTGCCCGTCCTTCCTGAATGACTCCTACTTCCATGTAGTAACCAGCTTCTCCGGAATGGACATCAAGACATCTCTGAAGACATGGGCAGTCTCTACTATCCTCGTCCCGATCTTCGGTTCCGTTCTGATCGTTCTCCTCAGCCTGTTCATTCACTGAGCATCCGCTGATTGCCAGACAGTCTTTACTCAGGGAAGGCTGTCTGGCTTTTCTGTGCCAGAAAGGGAGCATATGTACCCTTTTGCATGAAAACAGCCGAAGATTATGCTGTATAATGTGAAACACATTGAGGTGACCATATGAGCGAAAACAGACAGGTAGCCACCATCAGCCAGCAGGTATATGACATCCTGAAAGAGGATATCTGCAAAGGAAAGTACACTCCGGGCGAAAAGCTTCTGGAAGTGAAGATCGCCAAGGAACTCAATGTCAGCCGCTCTCCGGTCAGGGAGGCACTGCATCAGCTGTCCGGCGACGGGATCACGGTGGAGGTTGCCAACCGCGGGGTATTTGTCAGACAGTTCAGTGCCCAGGATATTGAGGAAATCTTCGAGGTCCGGGTGGCACTGGAATGCACAAGCCTGTCAGAGATGAAGAAACTTGATTCAGAACAGAAACAGCAGCTGCAGGAAATCATGGATGAACTGCAGAGATGCTATGACAGGAAAGAACTTGACTGTTATATCGACAATGATGAAAAACTGCACCGGAGTCTTGTGGTATTCGGCGGAAACGGACTGATGCTGCAGCTGTATGACAAGGTGAAGCTCATGAGCATGCAGTTCAGAACCTATTCCCTGCAGTCTGAGCAGCGCTTCAATGATTCCATTCAGGAACATGCCTCCATTGTGGAGAACATGCTCAACGGGAACATGGACAAGGCAGCCCGGATCAACCGCCGGCATCTCAAGCTTGCAAGGGATCAGGTGCTGGAATTCATCAAGGAAAAGGCATGAAAAGTCCGGAAACGGACTTTTTTCCTGGGCAAAGGAAAAGGCAGATCCGGTGTGGATCTGCCTGAAATGGTACCTGATCAGGAGTTCTTCAGATGGACATCCATTGCGGACAGTCTTGTCTGATCCAGTGCATCCTGCTGTTTGCGCAGTTCCTGTGATCCGAAGATCATGGCACATGAGCATGCCCACAGGATTCCTATGGCAATGCCCAATGGCATGGAATGGGTGAACCAGGCGAACAGGAATCCCATGATGACACCAAAGAGCATCCCAAAGAAGGCAGACTGCCATACCCTGGATCCGATGACAGGATAGCTTTCCTTGCGCCAGTCGATGACACTGACACGTTGGAAGACAGCCTTGCTCATGAGCTCCTGCAGGATCATGTTTTCCAGGCTGGTCTGCAGGACAAGGGGAACAGTCCTGCAGATATGCCAGCCGGAAAGGGAATAATGGTTCTTTGTATGCTCACAGGCGAACCATTCACAAAGTTCGTTCTTCTTGTCGTAGATGCCGAAGACCGGAAGCTTTTTCTCCAGCATGTCCTCCAGCTTCTTTTCATCCTCTGCATTCTTTGAGAGAAATGCAGCCTTTGCACAGAAGCCTTCATTCTCAGCAATCTTCCTGCTGATGATTCGTACGGAATAACCTTTCAGCCTGCCAAGCATTACGCAGCTTCCTTTCCGGCAATGAGAAGGACGCTCAGGTCGTTGACATTAGTTCCCGTAGGACCGGTGATGATCAGACCGTCAGTCTTTTTCAGGGCATGATAAGAATCATTGTCCGCAAGAACAGCAGGGATATGGATACCCATTGCAGCAAGCTTTTCACTTGTCGTATCATCGGCATAGCCTCCCGCCGCATCCGTTGGTCCGTCTGTGCCATCGCTTCCCACAGAGAATACAGCACAGTGCTTCAGACCGCTGATGCCTTCTGCAGCAGACAATGCAATTTCCTGGTTTCTTCCGCCAAGTCCCTTGCCTGTGATATGAACCACGGTTTCACCGCCGCAGATATAGGCAAGGTTCTTTCCGTCATGAATATGATCTCTGGCAATGGAGGAAAGGAAGCTTCCGCATGCCCTTGCTTCACAGCAAAGGGAAGCAGTGAGGAAGACAGGCTCATAGCCCAGCTTCTCTGCTGTCTTCATGGCAGCGCTGCAAAGCTGTCTGACGGATCCTGTGACATGGGTTTCCACATTGTCCAGATGCTTTGGTGTTTCCTGTTTCAGAAGTGCATGTGCATGCTCAGAAAGATGAATGCGGTATTTCCTGATGATGCCGATGGCATCTTCACAGGAAGAGGTATCCGGTGTGCATGGTCCGCTTGCGATCATATCCAGAGGATCTCCGATGATATCGGAAAGGATGATGGCAAAGACATGGGCCGGGGCACACAGTTCTGCAAACCTTCCGCCCTTGACCTTGGACAGACGCTTGCGGATGGTGTTGATCTCCGTGATGTCTGCACCGCAGGCAAGAAGCTGCTGGGTGATGTCCTGCAGCTCATTGAGAGGCACCAGCGGAGATTCAAACAAGGCAGAACCGCCGCCGCTGATCAGGACAATGACTTCATCTTCACTGGTCAGGCTTGATACAAGTTCAATCGCCTTTTCCGCTGCCTTCACACCGTTTTCATCCGGCACCGGGTGGGCTGCTTCATAGCACTGTACATGAGGGATCTCTCCCTTGACGTGCTGGTACTTCGTAATGCAGATGCCGGCATCAAGGCTGTCGCCAAGCTGTTTCTCTGCTGCTTCTGCCATCTGCCATGCGGCCTTGCCGAAAGCAACAAGATACGTCTTTCCCTTGACCGGGGTTCTTTCTGCCAGGGCAGCAGAAACGGCATTGTCAGGCAATGCCGTTGCCAGAGCATCCTGAATGATCTTCTCAGAATCACTGCGCAGTTTATCCATCATTGTATTCACTCAACTCTCTTCTTCTATTTTAATGCGATAACGATGAATCATTTCATGCATGCAATGAACAAATATGACAAACCTGTTCATTGATGAAAGAATGTTCATGTGTCCGCTTAAGAACAAGCAAAACAGCTTACAGGACCGAAGACAGCCCGGAAGGATGCCTGTTGTGTGAAGGAAGTCAATGTCTCGTCTGCATACGGCAGCGGCCTCAGCAACAATGCAGAAGATGGCTTTGTCATCACCAATACACTGAAGCAGGTGCCGGCAGGAGATACACCATATACAGCAGACAGCTTCAGTCTGCTGAAGCGGATCACAACATTGCGGATCAGTACAGCAGCTGCAGTCTGTGCAGGAAAGATGCTGAGAAAATAAGAATGATCACAACAGAAGATGCTGAAAGGCATCCTCTGCTGTGGCGGGAACCTGCTGTTCAGTCTGCGCTTCCTGTTCTCCATTGACGATCTTGATATAAACAGTAAACGACAGTAAAATAATTTCACAACAGTAAATCAAATATCGAGGAGGTGCTTCCTATGAGCAATCCTTATTCCATGACCTACGGACGGATACCTGATCAATTGATTTCCAGACAGATGCAGTCAGACATTGTATGCAATGCTTTTATGGCTGAGCATCCGTCTCAGCAGGTTTTCATGATCACCGGTGTGCGTGGTACAGGAAAAACGGTATTCATGACTGAAGCAGGACGCAGACTTGCAGAAGACCAAAGATTTATCGTTGCAGAGCTGAATCCAGAAAAGGATCTTCTGCAGGGACTTGCCGCAAAGCTTTCGAGTGATCATGCACTTGCCAGGATATTCCAGACTGCAAAGATCAACCTGTCCTTTTTCGGACTGGGGCTGGAAGTGACCGGCTCTGTTCCGATCACAGATATTGAGACGGCATTGTCAAAGATGCTTGCAAGCCTGAAAAACAAGGGAAAACGTGTATTGATTGAAATCGATGAGGTGACGAATACACAGAACATGCGAACCTTTTCCAGTGCCTTTCAGATCTTTGTACGGCAGGATCTGCCGGTGTATCTCTTAATGACGGGGCTGTATGAGAACATCAATGCTCTGCAGAATGAAAAGAGTCTCACCTTTCTTTACCGTGCACCAAAGATTGAACTGAATGCCCTGAACATCGGGGCTGTAGCTGATAATTACCGGAAAACATTCTCTCTTTCACAGGAAGATGCGCTTGCCATGGCAAAGGAAACCAAAGGATATTCTTTTGCATTTCAGACACTTGGTTTTCTGACCTATGAAAATTCAGGAAATTTCCGTATGGTGAGGGATCAGTACAAGCAGTATCTGGAAGAATATTCCTATGAGAAGATATGGTCTGAGCTGTCGGCAAATGACAGGAAGATACTGATTGCAATGACAACGTGCCCTGGCGGAAGAATACAGGATGTCCGTGAACAGCTGGAATACACGACGAACCAGTTTAATCCATACCGGAAGCGTTTGATCAGGAAAGGTGTAATTACCGGTACGGAGCGCGGGTACGTGCATTTTGCCCTTCCGCTCTTTGAGAAGTTTGTGGAAGAGTGTGCATCCGATGATGATTGGTCTGATCTGACCGAGAACCCGGAGCATGATGAATTTGTCAATGAAGCAGATTTCCAGGGAAATACGTCAAAGCGGGATGTGATTGCCCGCAAGGACAGTATGACACTTGCACAGCTGCTGGAAAACAAATACGAAGAAGGAAGGGCAGAAGGCATAGCCCAGGCAGTCTGCAGGCTTTTTGCCAAGGGGAGGAATGTTGGTGAGATCATGGATCTTCTGGACCTTGAAAAGGATGCTGTGGAAGCTGCCATACAGAAAGGCAATAAACCTTATTGAGCGGTGCACGTCAGCATAGAAGAAGGAGATAAGAAGATTCAGCAAAGGGACAGGCAAAGTTCCTGCAGATGCTGAATTCACAGTGGTTGCTGATGCATTGGAATCGGACTAAACTAAGCCTGTACCAACAGAACAGAAAGAGGAATAACAATGGGCAAGAAGATTACGGAACATGTTACCTGGGTTGGCAAGGTCGACTGGGACCTGAAGCATTTCCATGGCAACGAGCTTTCCACAAAGAAGGGTTCCAGCTATAACAGCTATCTGATCCGGGATGAGAAGACAGCACTGATTGATACGGTATGGCTGCCTTATGATGAGGAGTTTGTTACTCATCTGAAGGAAGAGATCGATCTGCACAAGATTGACTACATCATCATGAACCACAATGAAGTGGACCACAGCGGAGCACTTCCGGAACTGATGCGTGAGATTCCAGGCACACCGATCTACTGCACGGCAGCCGGTGAGAAGATCATCAGAGGCCACTATCATCAGGACTGGAACTTCGTCAATGTAAAGACCGGTGATACGCTGGATCTTGGCACACAGAAGCTGACATTCATTGAAGCACCGATGCTGCACTGGCCGGATACCATGTTCACATACATGGCAGGCGAGAACATCCTGTTCTCCAATGACGGCTTCGGACAGCACTTTGCCACAGAATCCCTGTACAACGATCTGGCTGACAAGTCTCAGCTGTACTATGAAGCGCAGAAGTACTATACAAACATCCTGAACCTCTACAGTGTGCAGGTAAAGAAGAAGATCAACGATATTCTTGCCATGAACCTGCCGATCTCCATGATCTGCCCGAGCCATGGCGTCATCTGGAGAGATGATCCTGCACAGATCGTCAGGACATACCTGAAGTGGGCTGATGCATACCAGGAGAACCAGGCTACCATCATCTACGATACGATGTGGAATTCCACCCGCAAGATGGCGGAAGCCATTGCGGAGGGAATTGAGAAGACAGATCCTGATGTGAATGTCGTGATCATGAATGCCGTCAAGGATGACAAGAATGACATCACAACCCAGATTTTCCGTTCCAAGGCAATCCTTGTCGGATGCCCGACCATCAACTACGGTCTGTCCTTCGCGACAGACGGTCTGCTTGGCATGGTCAAGGGCCTCAGGTTCAAGAACAAGAAGGCTGCAGCATTCGGTTCCTATGGCTGGAGCGGCGGCGGTGTGAAGCAGATTACCGAAGCTCTGAAGGCTGCCGGCTTTGAAGTGGTCAATGACGGCATCCAGGAACTCTGGGTACCGGATGAGAAAGCAATTGAGCGCTGCAGGGCATTCGGTGCTGACTTCATCAAGGCAGTCAATGGCACTGAAGAAGAAGGCAAGGAAGACATGATTCCTGCAGAAGGCGGCAAGTATGTCTGCAGCATCTGCGGGTATGTCTATGATCCTGCAAAGGGAGATCCGGCAAACGGCATCCCTGCAGGCACACCGTTTGAGAAGCTGCCTGATACATGGCGCTGCCCGATCTGCAAGGTCCCCAAGAGCAAGTTCAACCCTCAATAAGAAGCAGTACTGCAGGATATGCAATGGAAGGTGTCCGGCTTATAGCTGGATGCCTTTTTAGTCGTCCTGCAGCAATAAAACAGCTGACACACGAAAGCCGGACAGCTGTTCAGAAAAAACGAGTATCGTTATATTTGCAAAGTTTCGATGATAATTGCCTGAAACGTTACGCTTCGGATCTGCCAGGAGCTTGCTGACGTGAACCTCCCCTGCTTACGAACCTGACAGTTCTTAGAAGTTGGGGCTTCTTCTACCAGAAGCGTTATAACTTCTGGTACTTGCCGCTGCGGTACGATTCGGTAACAACATGCGCTATTGGCATCAGCACTCAGTCGGTAATGCCGACAGCTCATGCCATATATCGCTATGTCATAGGGAATCCTCTGCCTTCGGCAGTGATCCTTATGACAATACAAGCTCCAGATGGTCGTCCGAAGACATGACCACCCAGCACAGGACTAACGTATCGGAGCGTTTCATTGTGCATCATGGCGTAAGCTGTCAGAATGACTGATTGCTTATGCCCAATACTGCGGTTATCTTCCACAGCGTTGACAATGTGCACGTGGTTCGTTTCGCCGCATCAGGAACTTCTGCCTTGATGCGCGACCATGAACTCTCATTCATGGTTTTCTGTATTGCTCTGATGAAATACCTTGCGCCTATGGAATAGCTGGCGCTTAAATCACAGTTGTAGATTCTGCCATTCTGAAAACGGCAGACGGAGTAATTGCCATCGACGGATCTCTCCACTGGTCCTGATCCGTCATACGCAAGCCTGGAGGTATTCCATGCACAGACTCTGGAAATCCTTATGCCGTGTCTGTGGGCAATGTTCTCACAGTCTGCCTGGATGGTGTTCTTCCTCCACATGGCAAGCTTCTGACGCTTCGATCCTTTGATCTTGTGACCGCTGGTATCCAGATGCTCAAAGACAATGACATCACAGTCATTTTCAATGGCATAGTCAGCGATGGCTCTGGCCACCTTGTATGCGTGCTGTCTGTTCAGATTCCTGACATATCTCCAGAAGGTACCGATGTCATGACTTCCGTGTCTCTTCTGGAACTGTTTCAGTTTGTTCAGTTCATGCCATACACGGCCTTTGTCACCCGGGAAGTTAATGAACTTCCTTGCAAGGACAGTACCGTCATATGTTATCAGTGAACATACTGCATCACAGTTAATGCCAAGATCCACAGCCAGTACACGCTGTTTTTCAAGAGGCAGATCGGAA
The DNA here is from genome assembly GCA_900314345.1 of uncultured Erysipelotrichaceae bacterium. Classification (GTDB taxonomy): domain Bacteria; phylum Bacillota_I; class Bacilli_A; order Erysipelotrichales; family Erysipelotrichaceae; genus Bulleidia. Next base: position 12,947 of record OMUX01000104.1, read on the forward strand.
AGCTCAACACTGACCGTGCATGCAAAACGTAATCTCCAGATACCGTAGTGCTTCTCCAGTGTCGGGGCAGATACCTTCTCACCGGAAAGCCAGTGTACTCTCAGATACTGCATGTCGGTGTGCTTGAGCTTTACATCATACCAGTCCCATGTCTTGCCATTGAACAGCTTCAGGGAAGCAGTATCACTGCTCATGTCCTGCACATACATGTTGTCTCTGTAGAATGTGGGACATGTCAGACGGCTGACACCTAATCCTGGTTCACTTCCTTTCTTGCCATTGTCGAGCCAGTTCCGGTGATTGGAGACATAAGAGGAATAAGCACCGATGGCATCATTGATGGCAGCACGTCTGAGGTAGCTGGGCATATTCGGGAAAACGGCGTCAAAGTCATAAACTGCCTTCCGCTTCTTTGTGCTGTGCACTTTCTTCTCAATATACTTCTGCTGTTTCTTGAGATAGAAAGCAGTCTTAAGCATGTCAGACCATTCAGCGCTGACAGGGCCAAGGAGCCATGATACGGCATTCTGATACACACGCAGGGTTTCTCTGCATGCCCTGGTGACAGACTTTGTTCTGATATCCACTGCATAGCTTGTAGTCTGCCTCATACCATGTCTCCTTTCCTTCAGAAACAAAAACGATAGTAAACCGTAGTTCACTATCAGTACACGCAGTATAGCCTGGGGAAAGAAGGAATTGAATACCATTTTGAAGAAATTTCAGATTATTTTTCCGGGTACCCTATGTATGGCTTTCACAATGGTTTTCAGGAGGAGAACTCATCTGTTTAACAGGAATGTTCCGACTGAACCCCTCCCTTCAACTTCGTTTTAGAGGAAGGGGTATGCGTCGTCGTTTTTTGATCAAGCGGCTGGTCAAATTGCTTCTTCCTGCCAGCTCCAACACATTTCCCGCCATGCGTAAAATGTTCCTGATAATAATCTTCACCGGAAAGTTTGCTGTACTCTGCGGCAGAGATAATTGTTTCATCTGCTGCAATTTCATCCGCGGATTTCTTGACCACAAATCCATCTGCGTCTTTTACATAAACATATTTCATGAGTATTACCTCTCTTCTAAGTATTCTCCAGTCTTTTCCTGGCCAGACGAAGTATTTCCTTAGGGGCCTTCTGACTCTTTTTGTTGCAGTGGCTCCAGTTCCAAGCTTTCATCTTTATTATGTTCAGTATCTTGAATATGTAAACAAATTCAAAATGAAATCTATTTCTGGCAACTGTGAGTTTTCTGATAACTGCAACCAGGAACTCCGGGTTTTGGACGAAGTTGCAATTAAGCGTTGGATGCCCACCGTTTGAGAAGCTGCCTGATACATGGCACTGCCCGATCTGCAAGGTTCCCAAGAGCAAGTTCAACCCTCAGTAACAAGCAGTACTGCAGGATATGCAATGGAAGGTGTCCGGTTTAT
>OMUX01000197.1 GCA_900314345.1 uncultured Erysipelotrichaceae bacterium
GTGATCAGGATGATCGTAAGTCCAAGCTTCCTGTTCAGATCACCCAGGAGCTTCAGGATGGATTCGGTAACATCCGGATCCAGAGCCGAGGTAGCTTCATCACTCAGCAGGATCTTTGGATCATTGGCCAGTGCCCTTGCAATGGCCACCCTCTGTTTCTGACCGCCGGAGAGTTCAGAGGGATAGGAGTTCATCCTGTCGCTCAGTCCGACAAGTTCCAGAAGCTCCCGGACCTTCTTGTCAATCTGATCCTTTGGCTTTCCGGAATACTTCAGGGGGAATGCAACATTCTCATAGACCGTGGAGCGATCCAGCAGGTTGAAGTGCTGGAAGATCATGCCGATGCCCTGGCGCATCTCATTCAGCTTCCTGTTGGATAACGGCACTGCATTCTCCGGTGTGCTGGCCTTGCCGTCTTCGACAAAGTAGAGCTTCCCGTTTCTTGCACTGACGCTTCCGAAGCCGGAGATCGTGATCTCACCGCTGTCCGGAACCTCCAGGAAGTTGATGCACCGGACCAGTGTGGATTTTCCGGCACCGGAATAACCGATGACACCATAGATCTCACCATCGTTCACTTTCAGCGAAACATCATCGACGGCTTTGATCTCCTTGTCCTTCATATGGAATGTCTTGGAAATATTGCGGATCTCAATCATGCTTCAAATCCCCCTGGAACTGAAAATCCCGTCCTTTTCTGAACCTTCTGTTCAGATACAAGGACGGGATATCATCTCGTGTTACCACCTTGTTTCGCATCCTTCTCACGAACGATGCCTCACTGACTGCTGTCACAGTCCTGTCCGTTAACGGGAACTCCCGTCCTGCTCTCATCGAACAGGAAGCTCCGAGACCATCTTCCCCTTGGTCCGCCTGTCCCCTTTCACCAATCAGGGACTCTCTGCCAGGCTTTCTTCCGGCTACTCTTCTCTTCGTTGCTTATACTCGGTATTTTACAGAGCAAACGGAAAACGTCAAGCACATTCTGATATTTTTCTGAAATTTCATTTTCACAGAATTGCATTCTATGAAATATTTTACAATGATGTTCAGTTCAACAGATTTCAGTAAAATCATGCTTGCAGAATCAGAATAACTGCCGTTTTCATCATATCCAAACTGTTGTATTTACAACATGGCAGAAAAGAAGCCGCAATACATTCCAGGCCACAATAAAAGCTGCCGTGTCTCAGGCAGCTTCGCTTAATTCACTCAGTTTCTGGAGAAGAAGTTCGGGATACCGGAATCATCTTCCTCTGTGGTGTCCTTGACTTCTGTTGTGCCAAAGCTCAGGGAATCATCCTCTGCTTCAACCTCAACACCGTTTGTCTTGGCAACCGGGGAAGCGTCTGCGGCAGGTCCGTCGCTTGCGATCATCGTAGGCTTCGGCAGATCGAAACCGGTAGCGATGACTGTGACGATGATGGACTCGCCGATCTTGTCATTGATGGCAACACCGAAGATGATATCGATATCATTTCCGGCTGCCTGACGGATATAATCAACTGCTTCCTGGGCATCGTAAGCACTCATGCTTGCGCCGCCGGTAACGTTGACAATGGCAGACTTTGCACCGGAGATGCTTGCCTCAAGCAGCGGGCACTGGATTGCCTTTTCAGCAGCTTCCTGAGCCTTGTTGTCACCGCTTGCCATGCCGATGCCGATCAATGCACTGCCCTGGCCTTCCATAACGGACTTGATATCAGCGAAGTCGAGGTTGATCATTGCCGGTACAGCGATCAGATCGGTGATGGTCTGAACACCCTGGCGCAGGATATTGTCTGCTTCCTTGAATGCATCCTCGAACGGAATGTGTCCGATAACCTCCAGCAGCTTGTTGTTGGAGATGATGATCAGGGAGTCAACATATTCCTTCAGCTGTTCCAGACCCTGCTCGGCCTGAACCATGCGTCTCTTTCCTTCAAAGGAGAACGGCTTGGTGACAATGCCTACAGTCAGGCATCCAAGCTCCTTGGCGATCTTGGCAAACAGCGGGGAAGCACCTGTTCCGGTACCGCCGCCCAGGCCTGCTGTCAGGAATACCATGTCAGCGCCTTCCATTGCCTTGCGGATCTCATCTTCACTCTCTACAGCAGCCTTGCGTCCGTTGTCAGGATTTCCTCCTGCACCCAGGCCTGCCTTGCCGAGCTGGATCTTGTTCTGGACCGGGGAGACATCCAGTGCCTGGATATCCGTGTTGGCTACATAGAACTCAACACCCTGCACACCTTCCTGAACCATTCTGTTGACAGCATTGCTGCCGGCGCCGCCGATTCCGAATACCTTGATCTTGGCAACCTGATTGTAACTTAAATCTGACATCGCTCTTTCCTCTTTCATTTCTTGCCGTCGAAGAGAATCCCCTTCAGCTTATTGGTAATCGTATCTTCCGGACGGCCTGCTGCACGGTTCTCACGGTAGGATACCGATTTGATGAATGCGTCCATATCGAGGCTGTTGTCGGTATAGCCGGTGATCGGCAGCCTGTCCTTGTATGCGTAGAACAGTCCCATGCACGCGGTCAGTCCGGCATTGCGTCCGCCCAGCGTCTCGGGGATATAATTGCGCACTTCGCATTTCAGCTGGCTCCGCAGAAGACCGTCAAGGCCCTGCATTTCGCCACCTTCACCGGTAATAATAACAGCAGTCTTTCCGGCTTGCAAGATAGGCTCACACATTTTGGAAATTGTTTCAACCCATTCATTGACCGGCTTAGTGATGCAGTCAATCAGCTCCTGCTCGGAGATCTTCCTTGCCTCCTTGCTCTTCTGCCAGATATAGACAGGGTTGGAGGAATACACCTTCTCGCCGAGCCTTGCGCTGTACTTGACCAGTTCGCATGCCTCTGCCGCGGAAAGACCATACTGCTCCACCAGAGCTGAAGCGATCGTTCCTACACCGATGGGTTCCACCACTGCCGAAGTCAGCCTGCCTCTTGCAAGAAGTCCCAGCGTTGTGGATTCCCGCTCCATCTTGAGCAGGACAACACTCTGATCCACAGCCTGCTCAAACAGGGCTGCTTCCTTGGCTGCGGCATAGACATCCACATAGAGATCCATGACCTGCAGACCGCTCTGTTCCACGCAGTTGACAAGATCAAATGCCAGCTTGCGGTCCATGCAGAGAAGATCAATGTCAACCGTCAGTTCCGTTGCCTTTTCCCCGATCGGGATGCGGCGGCTGGAAATACCATTGACCGTATACTTCACACATACCGTCTGTGCCAGGGCAAGGTTCTTTCCGATGTTGACGGACTGTGCCTTGCGGATGGCCTTGCGGATATCCTCCACCGTGATCTCACCGTCAATACCGTCGATCTTCACCGTGGACTTGACGGAATAGCGGTGCATCTTGAAGGAAGGCACCGCCAGGATCACCTTTTCTATCTTTGCCCCGATCATGCGCTTTGCATCATCGGCAGCCTTGGTAATTGCAGCTGTAAGGGCATCAGGATCAGCAACCTTGTCATAGTCAAGGCCCTGGGCCGGGATGCGCTCTACTTTAATGATATTGAAACGGGTATTGAAGAACTCTCCTACAATGAGCCGC
>OMUX01000067.1 GCA_900314345.1 uncultured Erysipelotrichaceae bacterium
CATTCTTCTTTGTCTTCTTCAGCATATTACTCTCTCCTTCCCATTACTTCTTGGCTGCAGCAGTCTTGCCTTCCTTGCGGCGGACATGCTCATCGCTGTAGCGGATACCCTTTCCACCATACGGCTCAGGCTTTCTGTGAGCTCTGATTTCAGCTGCGAACTGACCGACTCTCTGCTTGTCAATTCCGGAGACAACCAGTGTGTTGGCATCCTTTGCCTCAACCTTGACGTCAGACGGGATGTCCATCTCGATCTGGTGGGAATAGCCAAGACCCATGGTGAGCTTGTTTCCCTGGACTGCAGCACGGTAACCAATACCGACAATCTGCAGTGTCTTGCTGAATTCCTTCTCAGTTCCCTCAATCATGCTAGCAATGAGAGCTCTGGTTGTCCCATGGAGCTGCTTTGTGTGCTTCTCCTCATCGGGACGCTTGACGGTAACCTGTCCATCCTTGGCTTCAATCGTCATCAACGGAGAGAACTTCTTCGTGAGCGTGCCCTTGGGACCCTTGACAGTCACCTCATTTCCCTCAGCGACTGTAACTTCGACGCCCTGGGGAATGGTAATCGCTTTATTACCGATACGTGACATTTTCTATCCTTTCCTGGTCGTTTATTACCAAACGTAAGCGACAACTTCGCCGCCTGCGTGCTTCTTGCGTGCTTCCTTGTCGGTCATCATTCCCTGGGAAGTGGAGATGATCGCAATGCCCAGTCCGTTCAGAACGGAAGGAACAGCGTCCTGCTTAGCATAGACGCGCAGTCCCGGCTTGGAGATACGCTTGATGCCTGTGATTGCGTTGCGCTTGTCTGCGCCGTACTTCAGTGTAACTGTGAGCTTCTTTTCGATGCCCTCACCGCTGACGGAATAGTTTGTGATGTAGCCCTCAGCCTTGAGGATGCGGGCGATCTCAACCTTAACCTTGGATACCGGAGCAACATCCACTGTATCCATGCGTGCCTGTGCTCCATTGCGGATCCTTGTGAGCATGTCGGCAATCGGATCTGTCATATTCATATTGAATGTTCTCCTTTCTCTTACCAGCTGGCCTTCTTAACGCCAGGGATCTGTCCCTGATATGCCAGTTCTCTGAAGCAGATACGGCATACCTTGTACTTTCTCAGCACAGAGTGCGGACGACCGCAGCGCTGGCAGCGTGTGTACTCTCTTGTGGAATACTTGGCAGGACGAGCTGCCTTAACCTTGAGTGATGTCTTAGCCATGTTAATCAGCCCTCCTTCTTTTCAAACGGCATACCCAGCTGGGCAAGGAGCTCATAGGCTTCCTTGTTGGTCTTTGCTGTTGTGACGATGACAACATCCATACCTCTGACCTTGCTGACCTTGTCGAAGTTGATTTCCGGGAAGATCAGCTGTTCCTTGACGCCCAGTGTGTAGTTTCCGCGGCCATCGAATGCTGTGGAACTTACACCGTGGAAGTCACGGACACGCGGAAGGTCGATGTTGAACAGCTTGTCGAGGAACTCATACATCCTCTCGCCGCGCAGCGTAACCTTTGTGCCGATTGCCATGCCTTCACGGATCTTGAAGTTAGCGATGGACTTCTTAGCCTTTGTGATGACCGGCTTCTGACCGGCAATCTGTGTCAGCTCAGCGACAGCTTCTTCAAGAGCCTTCGGATTGGCAACTGCATCGCCGACACCGAGGTTGATGACAACCTTTTCCAGCTTCGGGCACTCCATGACGGAAGTGTATCCGAATTCCTTCATCAGGGAAGGCTTTACGGTATTGTTGTACTTCTCTAAGAGACGGTTCATTACTTCTTAGCCTCCTTGATTTCCTTGCCGGACTTCTTGTTGACACGGACCTTATTTCCCTTGTCATCCAGCTTCCAGCCAAGCTTGACTGCAGCCTTGGCCTTTTCATCATAGAATGCGACGTTGGATGCATCGATCGGAGCCTCGTGCTCAACGATGCCTCCGTCCGGGTTAGCCTGTGTAGGCTTCTGGGACTTCTTGATCATGTTGACGCCTTCGACGATGACCTTGTTGTTCTTCTTGTCGACGGCCTTGACCTCACCGATCGTTCCCTTGTAATGACCGCTGATGACCTTGACGGTATCACCTGTTTTGATCTTCATCAGATGTCCTCCTTACAGTACTTCCGGAGCCAGGGATACGATCTTCATATAGCCCTTGTCACGGAGTTCTCTTGCGACCGGGCCGAAGATACGGGTACCAGCCGGTGTCTTGTCATCCTTGATGATGACTGCAGCGTTCTCATCGAACTTGATGTAGCTTCCGTTCTGACGCTTAACGCCATATACGGTACGGACGATGACAGCCTTGACAACCTGTCCATCCTTGACGGTTCCGTCAGGAATGGCGCTCTTGACTGCACATACGACAACATCACCGATCGTTGCGCTCTTGCGCTTGGATCCGCCTAAGCAGCGGATGACCAGAAGTTCCTTGGCACCGGTGTTGTCAGCGACCTTCAATCTGCTTTCGTTCTGAATCATGCTATCTCCTCCTGTGCCTTAAAGAATGACTGCCTTCTCAACGACACGGACGAGTCTGAAGTGCTTGTCCTTGGAAAGCGGACGAGTCTCCATGACTTCAACGGTATCACCAACATGTGCCTCGTTGTTCTCATCATGTGCCTTGAACTTGGTTGTGTACTTTACGTGTCTTCCGTAAAGCGGATGGCTCTTGGATGTATCGATCTCAACGACGATGGTCTTGTCCATCTTGTCAGACACGACGACGCCGCGCAGAACCTTACGGTTATTTCTCTCCATCTTCATGGCCTCCTTTTACTGTGCATCCTTGGCGTTTGCACGCTCGGTCTGCACGGTCTTGATTCTAGCGATGGTCTTCTTGATGTCCCGCATTCTTGCCGGATTCTCAAGAGATCCTGTAGCCTGGGCAAAGCGCAGGTTGTAGAGCTCTTCCTTCAGGGAAACAACTTCCTTGGAGAGCTCTTCATTGCTCATATCCCTGATTTCCTTAACGTTCATCTCACTTAGCCTCTGCTTTCTTTACAAAGCGTGTCTTTACGCAGAGCTTGTTCGCGCCAAGTCTGAGAGCTTCGCGGGCGGTTGCTTCATCAACACCGTCGACCTCGAAGAGGATTCTCCCTGCCTGTACGACTGCTACCCAGTGGTCCGGAGCACCTTTACCGGAACCCATACGTACTTCCAGCGGCTTCTTCGTCTTGGAGAGCTGCGGGAATACTCTGCACCAAACCTTACCGCCACGATCCATGTAACGTGTCATGGCAACACGTGCAGCTTCCAGCTGGTTGCTGCTGATGTAGGAACCCTCATCTGCTACAAGTCCGTAGCTGCCGAATGCAAGCTCGCGGCCTGCCTTGGCACGTCCTTCGTAGCTCAGACGATGAGGTCTTCTCCACTTGACTCTGTTAGGCATCAACATAATTACTTGTTACCTCCTTCAGCGGCGGGCTGAGCAGCCGGAGCAGCCTGTGTTCTTGCTGCACCCTGTGCGCCATTGCCGTTGCGGCGGTCAAATCTTCTTCCGCCACGGTTTCCGTTGCGGCCGTTTCTGCGGTCTCTCATCGGACGTTCCGGAGCCTTCGGTTCTTCAACCATCTTGCCCGGATCAACCTCACCACGGCAGATCCAGACCTTGACGCCCAGCTTGCCGTATGTGGTGTGTGCTTCGTCACATGCATAGTCGATATCAGATCTCAGTGTATGCAGCGGAACGACACCCTGGGAATATCCTTCGTTACGGGCAATTTCTGCACCGCCCAGACGACCGGAGCAGAGTGTCTTGATTCCCTTTGCGCCGGACCTCATGGTCTGCTGGATTGCCTTCTTCTGTGCAATACGGAAGGACTGACGTGCCTCCAGCTGTTCGCAGATCTTGCGGGCAACCAGATGAGCATCCAGATCAGGGTTGGCTACCTGAACATAATCAACCTTGACGTTCTTGCCGTTTGTCAGCTTGATCAGATCCTTGCGGAGCAGATCAGCCTTGTCAGCCTGAATGGCATTGCCATCCTTGTCCTTCTTGCCTGTGTCTGTCTTGCCAAGTGCAGCACCCGGACGTGCGCAGCGGATCTGGACCTTGACATCCTTTGTGCCTGTGCGCTCGATCTCAACGCGGGAAATATATGCATCCTTGAGCTTCTTGGCAAGGAACTCTCTGATCCTGACATCTTCGTTCAGAAGATCTCCGAAATCAGCCTTGTCAGCATACCATCTGGAATCCCAGTCACGGATGACGCCGACACGCATTCCGATCGGACTTACTTTCTGTCCCATATCTGTGATCTTCCTCCCTTATCTCTCATCTGAAACCACAACTGTGATGTGGCTTGTTCTCTTCAGAATCTGTGAAGCGTTGCCCTTTGCCCTCGGCATGAATCTCTTCATGACGATGCCTTCATCTGCATAGCATTCCTTGATATACAGATCTGCACGGTTCATCGAATTGTTGTGCTCAGCATTGGCAGCAGCGGACTTAACGACCTTGCTGACCTGACGAGCAGCTTCATTCGGTGTGAACTGCAGGATTGCGAGTGCTTCATCAACACTCTTGCCTCTTACCAGGTCCAGTGCCAGACGCGCCTTGCGGGGTGTGACACGAACTGTCTTTGCAGTTGCTCTTACATCCATGTTCCTGTCTCCTCCTTACGCCTTCTTATCAGCAGCCGGTCCGGTTGCTGCAGCAGCAGTGCTCTGTGCCTTGCTGTCGCCATGGCCGCCGAACTTGCGGGTCTGAACGAACTCGCCCAGCTTGTGTCCGACCATATCCTCGGTTACATACACCGGAACATGTTCCTTGCCGTTATGTACCGCGAATGTGTGCTCCACGAAGCTCGGATAAATAACTGAACGGCGAGACCATGTCTTAATGACTTCTTTTTTGCCTGCCTTGTTCTGTGCTTCAACCTTCTTCATCAGGCTTTCATCACAGAAGGGGCCCTTCTTGAGACTTCTTGACATTTTCCTTTTCTCCTTTCAATTACTTACCGTTGCGGCGTGTCATGATCAGGGCGTTGCTGGCCTTCTTGTGCTTTCTGGTCTTGACACCCATAGCCTTCTTGCCCCAAGGGGTCATAGGAGACTTGCGTCCTACAGGAGCCTTTCCTTCACCACCACCATGAGGGTGATCGACAGGGTTCATGACAGAACCACGGACTGTCGGACGGATGCCCATCCATCTGGAACGTCCAGCCTTGCCGAGGTTGACCAGGTTCCAGTCAGCGTTGCCGACGATACCAACGGTAGCACGGCAGTTGCTGAGAACCTTGCGGATCTCACCGGAAGACAGACGCAATGTGCAGTACGGACCATCGAAGCCGAGGATCTGTGCGCTGCAGCCTGCAGCTCTTGCCATCTGGCCGCCCTTTCCAGGGAACAGTTCGACACAGTGGACGAATGTACCTTCAGGAATGGACTTGAGCTCCATGGCATTGCCGACCTTGATATCGACAGCCTGTCCGGAGATGATCTTCGTTCCAACAGCGAGCTGCTGCGGAGCGATGATGTAGCGCTTCTCACCGTCTGCGTAATTGATCAGAGCGATGTCTGCGTTTCTGTTCGGATCGTACTCAATGGCAGCGACTGTACCTTCGATGCCATCCTTGTTTCTCTTGAAGTCGACGATTCTGTACTTCTGCTTGACGCCGCCGCCCTGGTGGCGTGTTGTGATGCGGCCTGTGTTGCCGCGTCCACCCTTGCTCTTCTTGGGAGCCAGCAGGCTCTTTTCAGGAGTGGACTTTGTGATCCTGTCGCTGGACAGCGTGCTCATGTTGCGGCGGCCGTTCGTTACAGGACTGTACTTAATGATTGCCATTTTCCTTTTTTCCTTTCGCATTTATCCGGAGATAGCGAATTTCCTCCGATAGTTGAATCCAAGAATTCTCAGTTCTCACCGAAGAGCTTGATATCCTGGCCCTCCGGGAGCTTGACAATCGCCTTTCTCACGGCGTTTGTCTTGCCGGCATATCTGCCGACTCTCTTATCCTTCGGGCGGACATTGACGATGTTCACCTTCAGGGGCTTGATGCCGTAGATCTCCTTGACAGCCTCAGCGACTGCAGTCTTGTTGGCATCCTTGCTTACTTCGAATGTGATCTTGTTGTCCTCGTCATTGAGCCTCATGGACTTTTCAGTGACGATCGGACGGATGATGATATCGCGAGCAGCCATTATGCAAGTACCTCCCCGGCAGTCTCAGCAGCCTTCTCTGTGAAGACCAGCTTGTCTGCGTTGACAATGTCATAGACATTCAGTTCATTGACTGTGACCAGCTGTACGTTCGGAAGGTTCCTCATGGATACATATGCATTCTCGGAATCTTCGCCTGCATCTGTAACGAACAGTGTCTTGCGGTCGAAGTTGAATGCCTTGAGCAGAGCGACAGCGTTCTTTGTCTTGATGGACTCGAAGCTGAGGTTCTCAATGACATTCATGTTGTTCTCAGCCAGCTTCTCGGACAGAGCGGATCTCAGAGCAAGTTTTCTGACCTTGCGGTTCAGCTTGAAGCCATACTTGCGCGGATGAGGTCCGAAGGCGATGGCACCGCCTCTCCACTGTGTAGCACGTGTGGAACCCTGACGGGCACGGCCTGTTCCCTTCTGCTTGAACGGCTTCTTTCCTGTTCCGGAAACGAATGCTCTTGTCTTTGTGCTGTGTGTTCCCTGTCTCAGACCAGCCTGGTAGCAGAGAACTGCATCGTAAATTGCCTGCTGGTTCGGTTCAATTCCGAATACAGCATCGGAGAGCTCAACGGACTTAACGACCTTGGCTTCCTGGTTATAAACATCAATCTTTGCCATTCTTGAAGCTCCTCCTTACTTCTTGCGGGCTGCGGAAGCTGCCTTCTTCTTGGCCTCTTCAATTGCAGCCTTGGCCTTTTCAGCCTCAGCGAGCTCCTCGTTGATTGCAGCTTCAACCTTGTTGAGCTCATCCTTGACGGAACCACCTTCATAGGAGATGAGTTCCTCTGTCTTGACCTTCTTGACAGGCTTGACAGTTGTCTTGATCACTACGAATCCTCTGCGCGGTCCAGGTACATTGCCCTTGACGAGAATGTATCCTTCCTCAGCATCAGCCTTAACGACTGTGAGGTTCTGGTTTGTTGTTGTGTATCCGCCTTCCTGACCAGGCATCGGTGCACCCTTGTTTACCACACCGTTGTTACGGCCGTTGGTAGCCAGGGAACCTACATGTCTGTGATGGCCGGAACCATGGGACTTCGGTCCGATCTTTCCGTTGTTGCGGACGATGACACCGTTGTATCCCTTGCCCTTGGAAATACCGGTAACGTCAACGACGTCGCCTGCCTCGAACAGGTCAGCCTTTACTTCAGCGCCAACCTCGAGTCCGAACATCTCATCAGCCTTGAGCTCATGGATGAACTTCTTCGGAGCTGTGTTAGCCTTCTTTGCATGACCGATGGCTGCCTTGGAAGCTCTCTGCTCCTTGACATCCTGGTAACCGAGCTGGACAGCTTCGTATCCATCGGTTTCATTTGTCTTCTTCTGCAGTACGACATTCGGATTCACTTCGATGACAGTAACCGGAATCAGTGTTCCATCAACGGTGAATACCTGGGTCATACCCAGCTTGCGTCCTAAGATACCCTTCATTTAATATCACCCGATTCCTTTCCTTAAAGCTTGATCTCGATGTTCACTCCGCTCGGAAGATCCAGTCTTGTGAGAGCGTCCATCGTCTCAGCGGTCGGACCGATGATCTCAATCAGTCTCTTGTGCGTACGGATTTCGAACTGTTCACGGGAATCCTTGTACTTGTGAACTGCTCTCAGTACGGTAACCACTTCTCTGTCGGTCGGCAGCGGAACCGGTCCAACGACCTTCTTCGCGCCGCGGCTGTCAGCTGTCTCTACAATCTTCTTGCAGGCAGCGTCCAGACTTCTGTTCTCGTAAGCCTTCAGACGAATTCTTACAGAATTTTTTGCCATGAAATTTTCCTCCTCTATTCCACTCCGCATCTGCGGATCGCTCGATGTGAGTTCCCCGGTTATCACACTGGAGTGACAACGCTTCTCAGTGTGCCGGCAATCTCCCATGTCTACGCGAGTGCTTCACAATAGTATCACCCCTAAAACCGCATTGCAAGCATTATTTTCGGCTTTTTCAAAGGTTTTTTCTTGTTTAACCAACCGGCTTCTTTTCCTGAAAATCAGTTTCATCCGCAACCAAATGACACGAATTTTCATGTGTTTTTTCCTTCTGAGGAAAAAATATTGCCATGGCAGCGCTTACAAAGTTCTGATTCCGGTGTTTCAGCCAATGATCAGGCATCTGTTTGGTCCATTCAGGCATTGTTCACTGGCAATGGATGTCGTAATCTATTAATAAACGGAGGCAGCTATGACACAGATACAGCAGGATACGGGCACAAACGGGAATACGATTGTCTGCAGTGAATGCGGCTCAGTGAACTACGAGGGTGATAAATACTGTGCAGTCTGCGGTGCAAAGCTGCCGACACAGTTTGACTTTGAGGAACAGGCAGAACCGATCCATGTGGAAACGGATTCCAATGTGAGATTCCATACGCATCTGCGGAGAACAGACCATTCCTATGAAAGAAGACCGGTATCTTCTGATAAATCAGATGGATTTGCGATTGCCGGTTTCGTGCTTTCCATTATTTCCGCGTTCGGCGGTTCCCTCGTGATCTTCCCGGTTGTCCTGAGCATGATCTTCTCCATCATGGGCCTGAACAATACAAATAAAAACGGCACCAAAGGTCATGGGCTTGCCGCAGCAGGCCTGATCATCAGTGTCGTCATGTTAATTCTGACGGTGATTCTGTATCTGGGCATCTTTGCCTGGAACTGGTGATACAGATCCCATATCAAATGCTGAAAGCCGGAGACACGGCTTTCTTTCATTCATAATCTTCGTCGTTATTTTCTGCTTCTTCCTTCGGCAATGCTTCACGGAACAGGATCCGGATGTGCGGATTCTCATCGGCAGCCTTTCCAAGTATTCTCAGCACCAGGAAGGAAAAACGGTCCTCACAGATCTTCTTCGTTCTGTTTTCCTCGATGATCAGATCCACATCCTCACTGACTTCACTGAGGTTGTCATACAAGGCATCCAGGTTCTTTGTGACTTCATCCCAGCCGAAGATCTCCTGCATGTATACACCGAGAGACCTGCGGTCCTTCATCCTTGTTTCATCCAGTCTTACTTCCTTAGCCATCATTCTTCTCCATACAGAAGTTCAAAGGTTTCGTAATGGTCATCTGTATAGTAGATCAGACCATCATCGCTGTAGACAATCCGTTTGGTGCCGCGCTTCTTGCTTTCAAGCGTATCGATATCGCACTCATAGTACTGTCTGCCCTTTGCCTCAGGCAGCGTGCCTTCAAAATTGGAATACTCGTCGCCGCCGATGCACATTCCCTCTACCACCAGGTGCAGTGCTCCGCCTTCCCAGCCATAGGTGCGTGCTTCCTTCTTTGTCATGTAGTTGTCAGGAAGATGCTCATAGGTTTCCAGATACAGGGCAACACATGCCTTGTCATCACACTGTGTGTCTTCCGGTATGGTGGCTTCTGCTGTTTCATATGGTTCAGCAGATGCTGTAACTTCCGCAGCTGGTTCTGCCGTGCTTTTCTCTGTGGCTTCAGGCGCTGCAGTAATAACAGCCAGGGGTTCCTTTGTGGGTTCCGGTGAAACTGCCGCAATGGATGATGTCTTTGTCCTGCCGCATCCAAACAATACAAGGGACGCCAGGACGGCAAGATATTTCTTCATGTTCTTCATTTGCAAAGCTATCGTATCAGAAAAGCAGCAAAAAAGATCCCCGTATTTCAGAGGATCTTCTTGTGTTCACTGCGCTGAAATTACTTAACGATTTCAGTAACGGAACCGGAACCTACAGTTCTGCCGCCCTCACGGATAGAGAACTTTGTTCCCTGCTCCAGAGCGATCGGAGCAAGCAGGTTGACAGTCATGACGACGTTGTCGCCCGGCATGCACATCTCAGTTCCTTCCGGCAGAGTGATGACGCCTGTGACGTCAGTTGTACGGAAGTAGAACTGCGGACGGTAGTTGGAGACGAACGGTGTATGACGGCCGCCCTCTTCCTTTGTCAGGACGTAAACCTGAGCCTTGAACTCGGAATGAGGAGTAACTGTGCCCGGCTTAGCCAGAACCTGGCCACGCTCGATCTGGTCACGGTTGACACCACGGAGCAGAGCACCGATGTTATCGCCAGCCTCTGCGAAGTCCAGAGTCTTGCGGAACATCTCAAGGGAAGTAACGACAGTCTTGGATGTCGGACGGATACCGACGATCTCGACTTCATCGTTCGGATGGAGCATACCACGTTCGACACGGCCTGTAGCAACAGTACCACGTCCGGAAATCGTGAAGACATCCTCGACAGCCATCAGGAACGGCTTGTCATTCTCATGCGGAGGAGTCGGGATCCATGTGTCAACAGCATCCAGCAGTTCCTGGATAGCCGGTGTCCACTTCGGATCGCCTTCCAGAGCCTTGAGAGCGGAACCACGGATAACCGGTGTGTTGTCGCCGTCGAAGCCATACTCTGTGAGCAGGTCGCGGACTTCCATCTCGACGAGGTCGATGAGTTCGTCATCATCAACCATGTCGCACTTGTTCAGGAATACAACCATCTTCGGAACGCCAACCTGACGGGAGAGCAGGATGTGCTCACGAGTCTGAGGCATCGGTCCGTCGGTAGCTGCAACAACGAGGATGGCACCATCCATCTGAGCAGCACCAGTGATCATGTTCTTGACATAGTCAGCATGCCCTGGGCAGTCAACGTGTGCATAGTGTCTCTTCAGTGTCTGATACTCAACGTGTGCTGTGTTGATTGTAATACCACGAGCCTTCTCTTCCGGAGCGCCGTCGATCTGGTCATAAGCCTCGAATGCAGCCTTGCCGGATTCAGGATGCTCG
>OMUX01000025.1 GCA_900314345.1 uncultured Erysipelotrichaceae bacterium
CAACAAGATCAGAGGAATCCAGGCCCCCGTAATCCTTCATGATGGATACAGTACGTTCTTTTGCCGAAGAAGAGGCAAGTGCTATGGAAATCCTGTTTTCCTCCCGGAAATCAAGAAGCTCCTTTGCGCCTTTCTTCAATGGTGCACCTTCTTCCTTTACCAGTCTTTGTTCTTCCCTGTCACTGAAGGCAAGACCTTCTTCCAGGGTATAAGGAAGATGATACCTGCTTATCAGATCCTTCATATTTCCGACACCGGTTCTTCCGCTGCAGCCGGAGACATATTCTTCCAGGGAAAAGGAATATCCGAAGCCTTTCAGCATGTTCCTGTAGATTTCATAGGAAATCCTTTCGGTATCAACCAGAAGACCATCTAGGTCGAAAATCACTGCCTTCAGCATGCATTCCTCCTGTTCTTATTGTTATTTTCCTGCGTGGAAACAGGAAAATCCACATGTCTGTAAAAGAACATCCTTGTGTTAAGATGCACAGGAAGAAAGAGGTATATTACATGAATGTTCCGGTAGGCGTGATTGTGGATGCTTCATCTGTACTCATTGGAGGACTGGCAGGCGACCTACTCAAGTCTCATCTGAGTGATTCCTTCAAGGATAATATCAACCTGATTCTGGGCTTGTCTTCCATGGGCATGGGTGTGGCATCCATTGTGCTCATGAAAAACATGCCGGCAGTGATCTTTGCCCTGATCATTGGAACGATGATCGGACTTGCCGTGCATTTGGGAGATCATATCAACAATGCGGCTGTGAAGATGATGGGCTCCATGAAAACAGGCGGCGGGGATACTGCCCTCATGGTGACGGCTATTGTTCTTTTCTGTGCTTCCGGAACCGGCATCTACGGAGCCCTTGTCAGCGGCATGGACGGGGATCAGAGCATCCTCATCTCCAAGGCAATCCTGGACTTCTTCACTGCCATGATCTTTGCATGTACATTAGGCAAAGCAGCATCTCTTGTCGCAGTGCCGCAGTTCCTTGTGCTTTTCCTCCTGTTCCTTCTTGCGGGGGTCATCTATCCCCTGACAACACCGGATATGATCAATGACTTCAAGGCTTGCGGAGGCTTCATCATGCTGGCAACAGGATTCCGCATGATCAAGGTGAAGAACTTTCCTATTGCGGACATGATTCCGGCTATGATCCTGGTCATGCCGTTGTCTGCACTCTGGATGATGATCTTCTAAGGAGTACGAAGCGCCGGAAAGTCTGGCAATATTGACGTAATCATGACTTTCCTGTATGATCATCGGCGTGAAACAAGGGGGTTTCATATGGAAATCGGCATGCCGTTGATCGCATTGATGTCAGCTTTCTGTCTGACCATGCATGCCTTGATGAGACTGATTCACAAGACTCATTGAGAAAACGGTCTTGCACTTCAATAGGGGTATTGATATAAGTGCAGAACACTGAGACTGATTCTTCATTAATGAAGGATCGGTTTTTTTATATTATCCATGGCAGCAGCCGGCATTTACTTCACCTGGCGCACGAAGTTCGCGCAGGTCAGAAGGTTTCCTGAAGCATGTCACCTGATCATGGAGAAGCCGGAGAATGATGCTCATGTATCCTCATTCCAGGCCCTCATGGTATCCACGGCATCCCCGTGTGGGTACCGGCAATATCATAGGCGTTTCCATAGCAATCTGCTATGGCGGTCCGGGTGCTGTGTTCTGGATGTGGCTGATGTGCATCATCGGTGCAGCCTCAGCGCACTGGCACGGATCTTCAAACAGAGAGATGATAAGGGAAATATCTATGGCGGACCTGCCTCCTATATTGAAAAGGCAGTGAAAGGATGCTGGCTGTCCTGCATCTTCTGCTTCTTCCTGCTTGGCACCTATGCCTTCGGATTCAATCTGCTTTGTTCGTACAACCTGCAGTCCACATTTGTCATCTATCCTTTCTGCCATGAGAGATGGACCCCGTTGTTTATCGGCATCATCCTTGCAGTGCTCACTGCCTGGTGTATCTTCGGAGGCGGAAACCATGCTGCAGGATGACGGAGAAGCTTGTTCCCTTCATGGGCATCTTCTATGTCGTCATTTCCCTCATTGTCATCTTTGCCGGAGCTCTTGTTCCCATGGGTGCCGCATGGGCGCTTGCAGAGATTGCCGTGGGCGGCATGACGATCGTGACCCTGCTGTGTGAAGCTGTTCCATTATCCAGAAGGTGCATTGAAGAACTTTGAGAAACAGCTGAAGGAAAGGGAGAATCCTGTCTTCAGGGCAGATGATATCGGCATACCAGAAGAGGAATGGAACAACTGGAGATGAAGAATATTGACCTCCTGATCCTTGTATGAGAATCAGGGGGTCATGCTGTATTGCCTTGCAGAAATCACATGCGGTCGAAGGGTCCCTGGTAGTTCTGCACCAGGATATCGATGAATGTTTCCGCATCCTTTGTCTTCAGCAGCTTCTGCAGCACCAGGTTGTCGGAAAGAATCAGTGCCAGCGGTTCAAATGTGGCGTTGAAGATATAGCGCTCAGAACTGGAGAAGCACAGCATCATGACAAGCCTGACATTATGTTCTTCATCCCAGGCAATAGGATCATCTGTGATCAGCGTTGCAATGCGTGTATGCAGTGCGTGCATTCTCAATGCATGAGGGAGGGCAAAGCTTCCGAAGGAGGTGGAGCTTAGGGATTCCCGTTCCATGACAGCATTCTTGAATTCCGGATCTGCACATCCTTTTTCTTCCAGAAGATCTGCCAGATGTCCCATGGCTTCATCTCTTGTATAGGAGTGATGGCTGACTTCAAAGAGCTCATCCTTGATCAGATGCTTCAGATAATGACGGAATTCTTCGCGCTGCTTCTCCAGCTGAATTTCCGAGATCCGCGCACGGATGCTGGAAATATCATTTTCATTGAAGATCGGAGAAACAACCTGTATCCTGGCATCGACATGGAATTCCGCAGGCATCGTTGTGATGATGAGGTTCGGAACCGCTGCCTTCTGAAAGGCTGTGATGTCGGTCAGCACGTTTGTGACAAGCAGTTTATCCGGGAATGCCCTGGAGATCCTTGCGGCAAGCTTGACAGCTGCTTCATAGTAGTTCGGTGAAAAGACAATGACGCTGATCTTGTTCTGCAGGGATTTCTGGGCATCCAGCGTGCTGCCGATATGGAAGGCTATATAGGCGATTTCATCATCGCTGATGTGAATGCCGGTTTCACGGTATATGGTATCTGCCGCAACAACCGCTACATCATAGATCAGCGGGCAGCTGTGACGGATGTTTTCCGTCAAAGGATTCCGGATCTGATAGCTGCTCTTTGCCCTGACAAGAAGGTTTCTGATATGCAGGGCAAAACGTACGAAGAACTCCTCTTCATCCAGGTTGATGTAGAAGTAGGCAGAAATATCCTTGATCAGCTTGTTGACAAGATTCAGACAGTCCTTGCCGATGAAGTTCTCAATTTTATCTCGGCTGATGGTCCTGTAGTCAAGAGAGGTGGCTCTTGAAACAACAAGCAAGGTCAGTTCGTATGTCTCGCTTGTCAATGAAGGTATATCGAAGGCAACGGCAAGTCTGGAGATGATCTGTCTTGCAATCAACAGGTCTTCATCTGTCAGGCTGCTGAGATCATCATTCTCATTGTCGGAGATCATGCCATGGCGCTGCCTGTCAATCGAGATCGTGATATGCCACACCAGATTCAGAAGCGAGTAGTCATTGATGAAGTAATGGTGTTCTTCAAATACTTCAATGATGGTCCTGCGGATCTCATTAATATCAATATCAGGAAAGTTCTTCTGTATACTTTCAATGGTCTGGAAGCTTCCTGAAGACTCGTCATAGAGAATACTGGAAAGCATGTGTCTCTTGTTCTTTTCAAGACCCTTGAGCTGAACAAAGTCGCCCTTGCTTTCAAGCGTGAGATCAAATTCTGACAGCTTCCGTCTGACGCCGTTGAGATCAATGCGCAATGTTGAAGTGGAAACGGCAATCTCATCGGCAAGATCGTAGACATTCAAAGATTCCTTTGCGTCCACGAGAGTGTGCATGAGCCATACCTGGCGCTCTTCGGCAGTCTGCGGCAGGCTGCCGGACTGTTCCATGGCATTGTGCAGGATCCTTGTGCGGTCAATGGTGTAGCCTTTTGGGCCGGAGACAATCAGCCCTGGATTTTCGCTGTTGAGTGCGTCAATATAATTGTGGACAGTACGAGGTGAAACATTGATATCGGCTGCCAGCTTGGCTGCAGCTACCGGGAAGTCTGAATTTGTAAGAATCTCAATCAAACGGTTCTGCTTGTCATTCTTCATAATGTTCACCTCATTCAGGAAAGGAAAAACATGGAACGGGAATACAGTGTTCTGCTGGTTTGCGGTGTAGGTGCGAGCTCTGCGTTCATGGCGATGAATCTCAGAAAGGCGATTCAGGCACATCATATCAATATGAAGGTGAATGCCCGAAGTGAATCAGATATTGAGAACTACGCCAGGGATGTGGATCTGATCATGGTTGCACCGCATCTGGCCATGCTGATGCCTGACCTTCAGGAACAGTACAAGGATGTCGTCAGGATTGAAGCGTTGAAACCGGAGTACTTCAAAAAACTGGATGGCGAGGCATGCCTTGCACACATTATGACTTTATTAGAGGAAGAATAAAATTCCTAACAGAGAATTGCATACCTGGGTGTGCAATTTTTTGTTTGAGAGCGTTTGCGTGTACAAAGCATAATACGTGTGTCAAAAGGGAGGTCATAACAATATGGCTGTTAAGCACAATGTATTACTTGTCTGTGGTTCGGGTGCATCTTCCGGATTCATGGCTGCCAACATCAGAAAAGCTGCCAAGAAGAGAAACCTGGACATCACCGTCAACGCGCGTTCCGAAGCTACTGTAGAGGACTATGTCGATGAGATCGATGCCCTCATGATCGGACCGCACCTGCAGAGCATCAAGGGTGACATGGAAGAGATCTGCGATGGTCATGACATCAAGGTCATGGTATGCGATCGTACTGCCTATGCTCATCTGGACGGCGACAAGGCTCTGGATCAGATCCTGGCTGCCTTCGGCGAGTAATCAATTGAAAAAGGGGAAAACAAACAATGAACAAATTCATGGACTGGCTCGAAAATTCATTCGCGCCGAAACTGGAAAAGGTGACGAACCTCACATGGATCGTCGTTATCAAGGACTCACTCCTGCAGATCCTGCCGTTTATCCTGGCAGGTTCCATCTTCTGCTGCCTGGCGATTCTCAATAACTATGTACCGAGTCTGCCGAGCTTCTGGACACCGTTCGGATGGACAATGTCCAAGATCTCCCTGATGGTAGCGTTCCTCATTCCGTTCAACTACTGCGAAAAGAAGAAGTTCCGCAAGCAGAGAATCATCGCCGGCATTTCCGGTCTGATCCTGTTCATGATCTTCTGTGAGCCGCAGATCCAGGCAGGCGGTGTTGTCGGCCAGGGCCAGGATCTCTATGGAGCTGCCGGCATGTTTGTTGCCATCTTCGCCGGTATTATCTCCGGTCTGATCTTCGGTGCATTCGCAAAGTTCTCCTTCTTCAAGGAAGACTCTCCGATTCCGGATTTCGTCCGTCAGTGGTTCGATGCACTGCTTCCGATCATCCTGACGGTCTGCCTTGGCTGGCTCTTTGCCGGAATCCTGGGCTGGGATGTCGCTTCTGCAATTCAGGTTGTATTTGAGCCTCTGGGCAAGTTCGCTAATACACCTGGCGGATTCATCCTTATCCTCTTCCTGTATACATTCATCTACTCCATGGGTATCTCCACATGGGTTCTCACACCTATGTCCGAGCCGATCAAGCTCCAGTCCATCGCCGCAAACCTCTCTCTGGTCGCTGCAGGCACAGCTACATATCACAACCTGCTTCCGTTCACAGAGACATTCATCTACACCTGCTATCTGTGGATCGGTGGTGTCGGCTGCACTCTGCCGCTTGTCATCCTGATGTGCAGATCCAGGTCTGCTGAGCTCAAGGCTCTTGGCAAGGCTTGCCTTGTTCCGGGTGTCTTCAACATCAATGAGCCGGTTGTCTTCGGCGCAATTGCATGGAACCCGCTGCTCATGGTACCGATGTGGCTCAATGGTCTGATCCTTCCGGCACTGACATGGCTGTTCACTAAGGTCATTCCGTTCGCTCCGATTCCGAAGATCCAGTTCGAGCTCTGGTACTGCCCGTATCCGATCTCCACACTGATTTCCACACAGGGATCTATTACCGGCTTGATCTTCATCATCCTGACATTCGTTGTCTCCACATTCATCTGGTATCCGTTCTTCAAGGCCTATGAGAAGGAGAAGCTTGCCGAGGAAGCTGAAGAGGCTAAGGCTTAATCAACCTGAATCATCCATTCACCTCATAGAACATTCGAAAAGGTGAGAGTGCCGCCGCATCGGGCATCAGCCTTGCAGCGGCTTTTATTTCAATAAAAGAGAAGAAAAGAAAGAGGAAAACAAAATGACAGAAGAAGAATACGTATCCCCGATGCACGGCATGAACGACGAGGAAAAGAAGGAATATATCATCGGCCAGGCCATGAGCATCATCATGAATGCCGGCGATGCGAGAAATTTCGCTGCTGAGGCAAGAGACCTGCTGGCGGAAGGCAAGTATGATGAAGCTGAAGAGAAGATCAAGGAAGCGGAGAAGGTTCAGACGGAAGCTCACGTCGTTCAGACAGAGATGATCCAGGGCGATGTCAGAGGCGGTGAGGAGACACTTCCTTACAACGTTCTGTTTGCACATGCCCAAGATACCCTGATGACCATCCAGGTTGAGATCAACCTGACAAAGTCCATGATCAAGATGGCAAGGGACTTCGAAGCACGTCTGAGTGCAAAGTGAGAGGCAATCCATGACTGAGAAGATGAGCAAGTACAACGGTCTTCCCAAGGACTTCATCTGGGGCGGTGCACTGGCTGCCAACCAGATGGAAGGCGCATGGAAGGAAGGCGGCAAGGGCTGGTGTCTGGCGGACATCAACCGTGCACAGTACGATATTCCGCCCGAGAAACGCTACAACCAGGAAGTTGACACTGCCTACATCAAGCAGGCAATGGAATCGGATGATACCCTGTATCCCAAGAGAAGAGGCATTGACTTCTACCATACATACAAGGAGGATCTCGCATTGCTTGCCGGTACAGGCATGAACGGTCTTCGCACCTCCATCAACTGGGCAAGGATCTTCCCGAATGGTGATGATGCTGAACCCAATGAAGAAGGTCTGAAGTTCTATGATAACGTCTTCAATGAACTGCTGAAATAC
>OMUX01000038.1 GCA_900314345.1 uncultured Erysipelotrichaceae bacterium
TTTGACGTGGATATCGAAGGCGGCCAGCATTTCCATGAATCAGAAACACTGACACCGGGAGACAGGACCGTTGTATTTGACACTGCTTTCGGCAAAACGGGCATCTGTATCTGCTTTGACTCCCGTTTTCCGGAACAGTTCCGTACCATGGCTTTGAAAGGCGCGCAGGTGGTCCTTGTGCCGGCTGCCTTTAACATGAGCACAGGTCCCATGCACTGGAAGCTGCTGCACCGTTCCAATGCACTTTCCTCTCAGTGTTTCATCATTGCCACAAGTACAGCAAGAGATATGCATGCATCGTACCATGCCTACGGGCATTCCATGGTCTGCTCACCATGGGGAAGGGTGGTCTCTGAAATGGATGAAAGGGAAGGATATGCCATTACGGAGATTGATCTTTCTGAAGTACAGAAGGTCAGGAAACAGATTCCTCTGTTAACTGCTATCCGTGAAGAAGCGTACCGATAAGGCGGAAGAGATTCCGCTTTTTGTGTCCAATGGCTTTCATCTTGCTACAATGGAATCAATACATTAGGAGGAAGCTTTTATGAGTGATTTCCTTCAGAAGGCAGATTCAGGAATCATGTACCTGATCTGCGGCATCGTGGTCTTCTTTGTTCTCCTGCAGTCTGTATACTTCCTGCACAAGGCTTATAAACATGGCCTTGCCATCGGCATGGACAAGGAAGTCCTGCAGAAGACGGCAAAATCTGCGGCTTTGTTTTCCTTCGTGCCTTCCATCGGCATCCTGATCGGTGTCATTGCCCTGGCTCCGGCACTTGGCATCCCGGTTCCCTGGATGCGTCTGTCTGTGATCGGTGCCCTGCATTATGAAGGCTCCACGGCAAACAACCTTGCCAAGGGCATGGGGTTAGGGGAACTGCCGAGTTCCTCCATGACCGGCGGAGCACTGGCGGCCATTGTCTTCGGCATGACGGTGAACATGCTGTGGGGCATGCTGTTCATCCTGTTTTTCTTCAGAAAGTATCAGAAGAAGGTGGTGCAGAATGCAAACAAGGACCCGAAGCTTTCCAATATCCTGTTTGCGTCCATGTTCACCGGCATGATCACTGCGTATCTGGGTGATGCGGTGTCGTATCTGAGAACCGTGAAGACAGCCGGTGTGACAAGAACACCGAATATCCTTCCCTTGATTGCCTTCGGGACAAGCTATCTTGCCATGCATCTGTTCCAGAAGCTGATCAAACAGAAGCACGTCAAATGGCTGGAAGACTATGCCTTGTCCTTCTCCATGGTCATCGGCATGGCATGTGCAGTCCTTGGCCAGTTCCTCTTCCCGGGTCTGAGTACGTTCGTTGAATGAAAGGAGAAGCTGACATGAGTACGGAAAACATTGAAGCCAATGCGTCTTATCAGAAGGACATGCACCGTTTCGGCAGATTCTCCATGATCTTCATGATGATCCTGATGCTGGCGGTCCCCTTTGAGATTGCAGCGTATTATGGCGAGGACATTGCTTTCAACAGCGGCTACTGGGCAGCCTTTGCGGCATTGTGTGTGCAGTATGTGCCAAGCGACATCATTGAGGTCATTACCTATGCGCCTCTGCTTGGAACCGGCGGAACCTATATCGCCTTCATCACCGGCAACCTCATCAACCTCAAGATTCCCTGTGTCATGAATGCCGAGGACAATGCCGGTACAAAACCCGGTACGATGGAAAACGAGGTCATCGGCACGATTGCCGTGGCAGCTTCTGCCATCACAACCATCCTGACCCTGGCCGTCGGTGTGCTTCTCATCACCCCGTTGACACCTGTATTGCAGAATCCGGTTCTTACACCGGCATTCAAGACCGTGGTATCCGCGCTCTTCGGTGCCCTTGGCTGTACGTATTTCTCCAAGTATCCAAAGGTTACCGTACTGCCGGTGATCCTTGCAGTTGTCATCTTTGCCCTGGTACCGTCATTGACTTCCATGGTTTCGATCATGGTTGTTGTCATGGCTGCCATTTCCATGGGCTGGGCAGTGCTTCTCTACCGGAAAGGGAGGATTGAGTGATATGTGGTGGAAGATTCTTCTGGGAATCGTTTTGTTATTGCTGGTGATCTGCCTGGTCCGGGCTGCGCTCAGCGGACACAAGGCGAAGCCTGCATCTGCCTTTGAATGCTCAAAGGAGCAGATGGATGAATACGGAAAGCAGTTCGGGGACCTGATCCGGATTCCAACCCTGTCAAAACCCGATGATCCTTCCTCTGATCTTTCCGCCTTTGATGCCTACCATGCAAAGGTGGATGAACTGTTTCCTCTGGTGCATGAAACCCTGGAAAAGACCGAGCTCAACGGGGTGCTGCTTTACCGCTGGAAAGGAAAGAACCCGGAGCTGAAGCCAATCCTTTTCATGGGACATCAGGATGTTGTGCCGGCTAATGATGAAGGCTGGAGCCACAAACCTTTCTCCGGAGACTATGAAGACGGGATTCTGTGGGGCAGGGGCACTGTGGATGACAAGTGCAATCTCTTCACACAGCTTTCTGCAGTCGAACAGCTTCTGAAGGAAGGTTATCAGCCGGAGGAGGACATCTGGTTTGAATATTCCATTAATGAAGAGACCAGCGGCCCAGGCGCTGCCCATGCCGTCCGGTATCTGAAGGAGAAGGAACTGGAGTTTGCCCTGGTCATGGATGAAGGCGGGGCAGTGCTGGAATCACCGATGAAAGGCATACAGTCACTGGCTGCAGTCGGTGTGACGGAGAAGGGATATCTCAACATCAAATTCACTTCCCGCAGTCATGGCGGCCATGCGGCTACCCCAGGCCCTGTTACAAACGTGACAAACCTCTGTGCCTTTGTGAATGAGGTGAACAAAAAGAAGCCGTTCAAGCGGAAGATGACACCGGAAGCCAGGGCAATGATTGCATCCCTGACGCCTGCACTGCCGTTTTATCTGCGTTTCTTTACAGCCAATCTGTGGCTGTTCTCCGGCATCCTGGTCGCCGTCATGTCAAGGATCGGCGGACAGGTCGGGGCGATCTTCGGCACCACCTGTGCCTTTACGATGATGCATGGCTCTGATGCAGAAAACGTGATGCCCAGTGCTCCGTATGTGATTGCCAACATCCGTACCGGATACTGCCAGAACATTGATGAAAGCATTGCCGTACTCAAGAAGATCGCTGACAAGTATCACCTGGATATGGAAACCTATGATGCAAGGGAGGCAAGCCCTGTCACAAGGACGGATACCACGGAGTTTGCCTATCTCACTTCTGTGATCCATAAGGTCTATCCGGAAGCTGTCGTGGTTCCCTATGTCATGACAGGCGGCACGGACTGCCGCCACTTCACAGGCATCTCGAAGAACTGCCTGCGCTTCTTCCCGGGAAGGCTCACGGTGCAGCAGATGAGTTCCTGCCATGGCATCGACGAAAACATATCCATCAACGCCATTGCCCAGACCATCGTCTTCTACAAGGAGTTCATCAAAGGGTATCAGGCTGCCAGCCAATAATCCTCATCTGAAATGAAACTGCGGCAGGATATCCTGCCGCAGCTTTTCTCAAAGCAGTGCCTTGACTGCTTCTTCCACTTTCTTCATGTCTTCCGTCGGCTCAAAGCGCTGTACCACACTGCCGTTTCTGTCGACGAGGAATTTCGTGAAGTTCCATTTGATGTTCGGGTTGTTCTTGTAATCCTTGTCGATATTCTTCAGCATGACGCTCATGGCCATGGCCTTGGGACCGGCACCGAAGCCCTTGAAGCCCTGCTGGCTCTTGAGGTATGTGTACAGGGGCAGTTCATTCTCGCCGTTGACATCAGACTTGTGCATCTGATCGAACTTCGTGTCGTACTTCAGCGTGCAGAACTCGTGCACCTCATCATCGGTACCCGGTGTTTGTCCGGCAAACTGGTTGCATGGAATGTCAAGGATCTCCAGCCCCTGTGCATGATACTTCTCATACATTTCCTCCAGCGGCTTGTACTGTGGTGTGAAGCCGCAGCCGGTTGCGGTATTGACAACAAGGACAACCTTGCCTTCAAACTGCTTCATTGATACTTCTTCACCCTGACGGTTTGTGACACTGTATTCATAGAATCCCATGTGATCTTCCTCCTTGATCTTTATCACTATCATTATCGTTCATTGAGTAAGATACGTCTAACAATGTGACCGGAAAAATACACAGCAGAATCACTGCTGTGCATCCATCACTCTTGTGAATACCGTCTGTGTCTGATCCGTGAAGCCATGGAACAGTCCCTGCTCAATGGGGCAGTCATGGAAGTCCCTGCCGGTGCAGAGCTTCAGGTAGGATTCATTGGCCAGACAGTCTCTTGTAGGGTCGAATCCATGCCAGATCCCGTTGTACCAGACTTCACCCCAGGCATGGCTTGCGCCTTCTCCTTCGGGAAGACCGCTGACATACCTTGCGGGAATCCTGCGCATGCGGCACATCGCAAGGAAGATATGTGTGAAGTCCTGACAGACGCCCTGACCAAGCTCCAGTGCCTGGGCGGCGGTGGTGTGAATGTTTGTCACACCGCTGACATATTCCATATGGTGGTATACCGTATCCGCCATCTGCCAGGCCTGGGTGAGGACATCACCGTCTTCCGGAATCGTGCCGAGCAGTTCCCGGAGAAACGGGGAAGGAACAGTCATGGAGGAGGCATAGCTGTAGATGGGAAGAGGTGCGGTGACAGGAATCTTCGTATCATCCCGCAGGGCTTCTCCTTCAATCATGTAGCTGAAGAAGTCATGCTCCTCGGGAAGCCTGCCGGTGAATGTACGGTTGCCGAAGCTGTCGCTGCCGTAGTTTCCTCCGGTGCATTCCGGTTCAATTGTCAGTTTCATGGAAAGGATTCTCTGCTCGGGAAGCTCCTGGGGAATACAGCGCAGCAGGAAATCATGTTCCGTCACCGGCTGTGTATAGTGGTTTTCGGTTTTGTAGTAAAACTTCAGCGTCCGCATGTCAGCTCCGATCTGTATATGATACGGCAGATGAATCAGAATTCAATCAGTTCCTCAACAGCCGCAATGATGGCATTGCGTTCTTCCGTCAATGTATTGCTCTCCATTGGATCTGCTGTCTTCAGAAGTGCTGCAAAAGAGGAGGACCTTGTCCTGACAGGTGCTCTTCTGACTCTTGAAAGAAGCTTCTTGATCTCCTTCAGACAGATCTTATCCGGATAGCCCAGCCTGAGGTAAAGGCTCAGCTTTTCCACATTGAAGCCAAGCTTGATGATGTCACGGATGCTTTCATCCTCTATGCCGTCATCGAAGCTTCCCCGGAAGGCCATGATGTAGTCAATGACCTGCTGTTCTTCGATGACCGGTGCACTGCTGGTGCCGGCTTCCTTGAGAGAGTTCACTGCCAGCTGGAGATAGGAAAGCGTTCTGGAACTGATCGTTTCCCTGAGCATCATGCCGTTGCCAAGCATCCGGTCCGCTGCACAGACAAGGGAATCCGGATTGTTCAGGTCGAATGTGAACTTACAGGCAAAATCTGCATCATCTGCGTAGATATCCGGAATGGCCAGCCTGGTGCAGATCTCTTCATGGGGCATCGGTGTGCTGTCGATCAGCTTGTCGTAATAGTCCATGATGAAGCGCAGGCTGGTGTTGACACGCTCGGCATAGCGGCCCATCCAGTACAGCCTGTCAATTTTGTTCAATGTGAGAGAACCCATGTGTCCTTGAAGCCTCCTCCCTGTGAAGAATTGACGATGAATCCCGAGGGATTCCTTGAGAATCTTGTTAATTCGCAGGGCCTTACCTCCGTGGTTTCACCGCTCAGCACAAACGCTCTGAGATCCGCCTTGCGCATGACCTGTGTTCCGTTGTCAAGGATCGGAAGGTCCTGGAAATCAATGACCTCCTGGGAGATGAAACGTCTTGGTTCTCTGCGGATCAGCTCCTTGAGGTCTTCCAGCTTTTCCTTGCTCAGGCTGCTGCCGAAGACGACGCCGTAGCCGCCTGCTTCTGCAACATCCTTGATGACCAGCTTCTCGATGTGGTCCAGTGTGTACTTCATGTCTTCTTCATAGAAGGGCAGGTATGTCGGGGCATTCTTCAGGATCGGTTCCTCATTGAGATAGTAGCGGATCATCCTTGGCACAAAGTAGTAGATGCCCTTGTCATCCGCGATGCCGTTGCCCGGAGCGTTGATGACAGCCACATTGCCTGCCCGGTAGGCATCCATGAGATTCGGCACACCGATGACGGATTCCGGATTGAAACAGAGGGGATCCATGTATTCATCGCTCAGCCTGCGGTACACCGCACCGACTTTCACCGGCCCCTTGGAGCCACGGTAGTACAGACAGCTTCTCTCAACATAGAGATCCCCGCTTTCTGCCAGGGTGGCGTCAGCCTGCTCGGCGAGATAGGAATGCTCGAAGTATGCGGCATTGTATCTGCCCGGCGTCAGGATGAGATTGATGCCGCCCTTGTTCACATAATCCATGACAGACTTCAGCATCTTTCCGTAGTTCCGGTTGTCAACGACGCTGTTGTCACGGAAGGTCTGCGGGCAGCATCTTCTGCTCAGCATCCTTGCAATCAATGGATAGGAGGCACCGCTTGGAATCCTCAGGTTATCCTCCAGGATGTACCATTCCCCGTCCTTGCCCTTGACCAGGTCAATGCCGGAGATGTGGCTGTAGATCTTCCTGGAAGGCATGATGCCTTCGCACTGGGCAAGATAGCCCGGGGAACGGTAGACAAACTCTTCCGGTACGGTCTTGTCCTTCAGGATCCTCTTTTCCCCATAGATGTCTGCCAGGAAGGCATTCAGTGCATCCACGCGCTGGATGAGCCCCTTCCTCAGCTTTTCAAATTCCTTTGCCTCAATGACACGCGGAATCGGATCAAACGGAAACAGACGTTCGTCGAACACCCCGTTCTTGTAGATGCCGAACTTCACGCCATAGCGTGCCATCTGCCGGTTGATCTCTTCTGCGTGCTGCTGCAGTTCATGCAATTGCAGTTCCATAAGCACCTGCCCTCCCTCGGTAAAAAACAAAAAAGCATGGAAAAGGCAGTTTCTCTGCGGCGCCTTTGCCATGCTTCATAACATAAAATTATTGCAGTAAAAAGGGAGATGTCAAAGCCTGAACCATCAGAAAGAGCGGAAAAGAAAAATATGGGTC
>OMUX01000304.1 GCA_900314345.1 uncultured Erysipelotrichaceae bacterium
CCTGATTGCGTCCGTCGACGCCAGCGCAGTCCAGAGTACCACGGATGATGTGATAACGGACACCAGGCAGATCCTTGACACGGCCGCCGCGGATCATGACAACAGAGTGCTCCTGCAGGTTGTGGCCGACACCCGGGATGTATGCTGTGACTTCCATACCGTTGGACAGTCTGACACGGGCATACTTTCTCAGAGCGGAGTTCGGCTTCTTCGGGGTCATTGTGCCGACACGTGTGCAGACGCCTCTCTTCTGAGGGCTGGACAGCTTTGTCGGACGGTTCTGCAGGGAATTGAATCCTCTGTTCAGAGCCGGTGACTTTGACTTGTAGACTTTATCGGTACGACCATTGCGCACCAGCTGATTGATTGTAGGCATTTCCTACTCCTTTCACTTCATGCACACGTTTCCACGCGTGCCGCATCTTGACCTATAATATGGCTTTGCCCCACGACAAAGCCATTTTTTCGCCAAGCGCATTGATCATACATCGATGTTCAGACGGTGTCAATCAATTCTCTGTAAATTTTCATTAAAACCACGTATCCGGGCGTGCCATGTCATGCATTCCATGGATTTGCAGGATCCGGGTCCGTCGGATCCCAGCCAGCCCTTTCATCACTGAGATCAATGGTGACAGGTTCCGGCTTGCCCAGCGGTCCGGGATTGTCCGCATCATCATAGAATTCCACGGTGGTGCCGGAAGGACAGTTCTCATACACCCACAGCACATCCCTCACACACAGCCTGATGCATCCCATGGAAGCTGCTGTGCCTAGCTTGTTGTACTCTTCGCTTTCCAGCATGGAAGGATCCGGTGCATAGTACGGCACGGAGTGGAAGAGGATGTCTCCCACAATCCTTGTCGCATACTGTCCGTACACATTGCCGAACAATGCCCGCCAGCGGTACTTCACACTGGTCTGGTAGGTGCCAAGGGGTGTATCGGTTCCGGTGGAGCAGACAAATGCAGTATAAGGCACCGTATAGTCCCCTTCTGCATCCATGGTGTAGACATTGACCACATTGGCTGCCCTGTTGATGCGGATGTAATAAGGATAGTAAGGCTTCTCAATCAAAGCGGCATGGATCACTGCCGTGGAGATATTTCCGTTTGTGTCTTCAGCCTTCACCTCGATGTCCTTTTCCCCTGCTTCAGACAGCTGGGAGGCATCGATGCTCCAGGTGCCCTTCTGGAGGGTTTCACTGTATTCCAGTGTCCCGTCCAGGGCATCCGCAGCTTCTTCCACCCAGGACTTTACGGTATCCAGATCATCTGTATAGCAGCTGTAATCCCCTTCCTTCAATGTAATGACAGGTCCTGTGGTATCCACTACCTGCAGGTTGATCTGGCTGGTTCTTGTGGTCATGACACCATAGGCATCTGCCAATGATGCCGTCAGGTTCACGGTATATGTTCCGGGAACACTGCTTTCCGGTTCATCCATCTGCACGGATGTTCCTTCCGGAAACAATACAGAAGGATCTGCTTCACTGCCGTATTCCACCGCCAGGGTATCCGCTGATGGAACAAGGGAGGCATAGGTTTCCTCCTGTGCCTTCTTCCGCGGGTAACGGTATGCAATGACAGCAATCAAGGCAATCACTGCTGCACAAAGCAGGGACAGGACGACCTTCGCCTGTTTCCTCAGATGACGTTTCTTCTTCATAAAGTCTCCTTAGACAGAAAAGCCGCATGTGCGGCTCTTCCGTTTCTGATTCATCAGTTGCCTGTATAGGTGACCCAGCTGCCGTTGGAAGCGACCCACTGGTTCGTACCGATCAGATACCAGGTGTATCCGCCGTTTTCCACATGATCGTAGACAGGATATTCCTTGCCGGAGACAGCCTGTCCGACAACATCGCCGTCCGTGCCTGCCTTGGTGCGGATGCGCAGGTCGCTGACATTGACAACCAGTGTTCCCATCTGGCCCTGGGCATCAGCCTGTCCAGGCTGCACGGTGTTCTCCGGTGCGGCTGTGGCTTCAGCAGATGCTTCTGCTGTTGCTTCGGCTGTTTCCTCCGGGGCGGCCGTGGCTTCCGGAGTTGCTGTAACGACCGGTGTGGCTGTAGCTTCCGGTTCTGCTGTGGCATTTGCCTCTGCAGAAAGCGGCAGATCCACCGGCAGGATCTTGTTCATCGGCACAGCGATCTTGTTATAGGCAGAAGGTGCGAAGATGAACAGCACCAGGAACAGGACAATGATGCCAAGGATCACAATCAGCACGACCAGCGGCCAGGATGTGCCCTTGTCGTCTTCGTCGTAGTCATCGTCATCCTCATCGTCGTCATCCTCTTCCTCGACGACCCTGCGCTTCTTCTTTACAGGACGCTCTTCTTCCTCTTCTTCGTCCTCGTCATCTTCGTCTTCATCATCATGCTTGCCGAAGTGGAAGAAGCCATGCTTCTTTGTCTCCTCTTCCTCTTCGTCATCATCCTCATCATCGTCTTCTTCCTCGACGATCCTGCGCTTCTTCTTTACAGGACGCTCTTCTTCCTCTTCTTCGTCCTCGTCATCTTCGTCTTCATCATCATGCTTGCCGAAGTGGAAGAAGCCATGTTTCTTTGTCTCCTCTTCCTCTTCGTCATCATCCTCATCGTCGTCTTCTTCCTCGGCGGCCTTGCGTTTCTTTACCGGACGCTTTTCTTCCTCTTCTTCGTCCTCGTCATCTTCGTCTTCATCATGCTTGCCGAAGTGGAAGAAACCGCGTTTCTTCGGTTCCTCTTCCTCTTCATCCTCTTCCTCATCTGATGCAGGTTCAATGCCCGGTGTGGAAAGACGGAGCTTGCGCACTTCAGCCTTCGGCCGTTCGATTTCAGCCGTATTGGCAGAGGATGTGAAAGCAGGTTCTGTCTTCACTGCTTCTTCCTTTGTCTCAGCTGCAGGTTCTGTTCCGAACATCTGCGTGAACTGCCCGGCATCGATCTCCTTGCCGGAGGAAGGAACTTCACGTTCCGCAACAGCCGGCTGTGGTTCAGGCTCAGGTGCTGCTTCCTGATGGAATCCCGGGACGCTGAGATTGTCATCGCCAAGATCCTTCAGTGCTTCGTCGATGAGCTTGCCGGCCGGCTTTGCATAGCGCAGAGCCTCCTGCTTGACATAGCCTTCCATCCAGGATTCAAAATCACGGGGATCCTTGAGAGTATTCAGATGCGTGAAGGCATCAGAAAAGGCATGTGTCTCAATCGGACGATAATCTATATGATCACCGACCTGCTTCTTTACCATCGTCTTGATCGTCGGATGGTATGCCTTGACAAGCTGTGTGACAGCGTCGCTGCTGCCTGCCTTGGCTTCATTCACAAGCCGGATCAGCTGTTGTTCTTCCATTGTTATAAAACCACCTTTCAATACCGGGATATTCTACCATATCCTGTGTCTGTCAGCGTCTGAAGCTTACTTCTCCTGAGAGCTGGCCGCAATCAGGTCATGAAGCTTCTTCTTGAAGTTCTCCGTGCTGTTGTATCCCTCTTCCTTGAGGATGAAGTTCGTGACTGCTGTTTCCACCAGTGCCATCATGGAACGGCCAGGGGAAACAGGGATCTCCATCGTCGGTACATCAATGCCAAGGATCGTCCTGTACTGCACCATTTCATCTCCGATGCGTTCATATTCATCTGCGCCCTTGAAGCTGACCAGATGAATATTGAGATCGATCTTTGATCTGCTGGAAAGGACATTGGCACCGTACATGCGTTCCACATCGATGATGCCGATGCCGCGGATCTCAAGCATTCCCTTGAGCAGCTGCGGGGCATGGCCGAAGAGTTCGTTGTGGATCTTCTGCACATCCACACGGTCATCCGCCACAAGCACCTGTCCGTCACGGATCAGCTCCAGTGCTGTTTCAGACTTGCCCATGCCGCTTTCGCCTGTTAACAATACGCCTTTGCCATAGACAACCAGAAGATCTCCGGACAGAGTATCCTCCGGGGCAAGCTTCTCATCCAGATAGGTGATGAGATCCACCATGAGACGGTAGGTATCGCTCTTGGAACGGAAGATGGGGAAGTTCCTCTCATTGGCTACCTGCATTAACACAGGCGGCACTTCATTGTAGTGTGTGACGATGATCATCGGGGTCAGGCCGTCGGTGATCGGCTGGTATCTTTCCCGCTGCTGTTCATCGGTCAGATGAGAGATATATTCGATCTCCTTGTTTCCGATAATGACAACACGTCTTGGTTCCGTCGGCTGGAAGTATCCGGAAAGCTCAAAGCCCGGACGGTTGACATCCGGAATGACAACCCACCGGTTCAGTGAATCCTTGTTTCCGGTTGCCTGCTCCAGGTGGAAGAAATCCACGATATCCTGGATCATCACCTTCTTTGTGTATGCATTGTCTGCCATGCTTCAAGCCTCCCTTCTGCTTATCCCTTTTCCAGTATCTTCTTCAGATACTGTCCTGTCCATGATTCCTTTGCCTTGGCGACATGTTCCGGGGTTCCCTGGGCTACGATGGTACCGCCTTTGTCGCCGCCTTCCGGACCAAGATCAATGATCCAGTCAGCACACTTGATCACATCCAGGTTATGCTCAATGACCACCACCGTATTGCCGGCATCCACCAGTCGCTGCAGGATGGCAATCAGACGGCTGACATCATCGGTGTGAAGTCCTGTGGTTGGTTCATCCAGCACATATACGGTTCTTCCTGTTGCCCTTTTCTGCAGTTCCGAGGCGAGCTTGACACGCTGTGCTTCACCGCCGGAAAGCGTGGTGGAAGACTGCCCGAGCTTCAGGTATCCAAGACCTACATCCACAAGGGTCTGCAGCTTGGTCCTGATCTTCGGCTGGTTCTCAAACAGCTTCAGTGCTTCTTCAATCGTCATCTCCAGGACATCGGAGATGTTCTTTCCCTTGAACGTGCACTGCAGGGTTTCCTCATTGTAGCGCTTGCCATGGCATACTTCACATGGCACATAGACATCCGGCAGGAAGTTCATGGAAATGACCTTGATGCCATCACCCTGGCAGGCTTCGCATCTTCCGCCCTTGGTATTGAAGGAGAAGCGTCCCTTGTCATAGCCTCTGAGCCTTGCCTCAGGGGTTGCGGCAAACACGGCACGGATATCATCAAACACACCGGTATAGGTTGCCGGATTGGAACGTGGTGTGCGGCCGATGGGATCCTGGTCGATCTGCACGATCTTGTCGATCTCTTCCAGACCTTCAATCCTTTTGAACTTACCCGGTCTGACCTTCTTCATCAGACCGATGGACTGCTGCACGGCTTTGGTGAAGACTTCATTGACCAGTGTGGATTTGCCGGAACCGGATACACCGGTGACAAGCACCAGCCTGCCAAGGGGAATGGATACATTGATGTTCTTCAGGTTATGTTCGCTGACACCATAGATCTTGACAGCCTTGCCGGTTCCCTTTCTTCTTTCCTTCGGGATCTCAATCTTCTTCCTTCCGGAAAGATAGGCACCGGTAATGCTTTCCTGGCAGTTCAGGATATCTTCCGGCTTGCCGTTGAAGATGACATTGCCGCCATGGATGCCGGCACCGGGTCCGATATCCACGATCCAGTCTGCGGACATCATGGTTTCCTCATCATGTTCGACAACAATCAGGGAGTTTCCAAGATCACGCATGTTCTTCATGGTCTGGATGAGCTTTGCATTGTCCCTCTGGTGCAGACCGATGGATGGTTCATCCATGACATACAGGACGCCGGATAACCTCGAACCGATCTGCGTGGCAAGACGGATGCGCTGTGCTTCGCCGCCGGACAAAGTTCCGGCAAGACGGTCCAGGGTAAGGTATTCCAGTCCGACATCCCGCAGGAATTCCAGACGGCTTCTGATCTCCTTGATGATGAGCTCGGCAATCTTCTTCTGTGTTTCATTGAGTTCCAGATGATCCAGCCAGTCCAGTGCCTGTACAACGGACATGGCAGTGAACTGCATGATATTCTTGTCTCCCACACGCACGGACAGTGCCTGTTCATTCAGACGCTTGCCGCCGCACTTGGGACACGGGCTGTCAATCATGAAGGAATGGTACCAGTCCTTGAACATCGTGCTGTTGGACTCCGCATACCTTCTTTCAATCAGATCCTTGATACCTTCAATATAGTCATTGCGGTTGTAGACATTGCCACTCGCACTGGTGAAAGAATACTTGATCGGCTTGTCAGAACCATGCAGGATGATCTGCATCTGCTTGTCGGAAAGTTCCCGGATGGGCTTGTCCATCGGGATCTTGTATGCATGCATGAGAATCTCGAATGTCTTCCACTCAATGACATCCGTGCCGACCATGTTCTTGAAATAGCGGATGCCTCCCTGGTTGATGGAAAGGCTGTCATCCGGAATCAGAAGGTCCAGGGATACTTCCTCTGTGAATCCTAAGCCATGGCAGACATCACAGGCACCAAGCGGGGCATTGAAGGAGAACAGTCTTGGTTCCAGCGGCGGCACGGAAAAGCCGCAGATCTTGCAGGCATAGCTGCTGGAATACAGCGTCTCCTTGTCATCCGCAAGGACAACCACCTTGCCGTCTGCCAGGTTCATGGCTGTCTCAATGGAATCAGAAAGACGGCCTCTTGCCTCATCCTTCTTGATGATGCGGTCAATGACGACATCGATGTTATGACGCTTGTTCTTGTCCAGCTCGATGTCATCTTCAAGAAGCTTCACTTCCCCGTCGACTCTGACACGCACATACCCGTCCTTCTGCAGCTTGGCAAAGCGATCCTTGAAGGCACCCTTCTTGTTGTAGGCAATCGGTGCCATGATGGTGAGCTTTGTCCTTTCGGGGTTCTGCCATACCGCATCCAATATCTCCTGGAGGGTCTGTCCCTTGATCGGAATATTGTGGTTCGGGCAGTACGGGATGCCGCAT
Source organism: uncultured Erysipelotrichaceae bacterium (assembly GCA_900314345.1). Lineage (GTDB taxonomy): Bacteria > Bacillota_I > Bacilli_A > Erysipelotrichales > Erysipelotrichaceae > Bulleidia. Next base: position 6,852 of record OMUX01000304.1, read on the forward strand.
CTTGCATAGAGAAGACGGAGATAGTCATAGATCTCCGTGACGGTTCCCACGGTGGAACGCGGGTTGTTGGATGTTGTCTTCTGGTCGATGGAAATGGCCGGGGAAAGACCTTCGATGCTTTCCACATCCGGCTTCTCCACACCGCCAAGGAATTGTCTTGCATAGGCAGACAGGGATTCCACATATCTTCTCTGTCCTTCGGCATAGATGGTATCGAAGGCCAGGCTTGTCTTTCCGGAACCGGAAAGTCCAGTCA
>OMUX01000165.1 GCA_900314345.1 uncultured Erysipelotrichaceae bacterium
TTGACAAACTTCTTTGATTCCACCTTCTTGTGGATCCAGTATGCATGGATGCTCATGAAGCCTCCTTATATTCGTATTAAAAGAATTCTAACTTATTTTTTCTTCTTGTCATCCCCAAGGTTCAGATCCAGGGGCTTTTCCCCTTCCCCTGGATGGAACTGTTCGTATTCCTTCAGCATCTGCTGGTCTGCGACATGGGTATAGATCTGGGTGGTTGAAATATCGCTGTGGCCAAGCATCTCCTGGATGGCCCTGAGGTCTGCACCGTTGGCCAGAAGATGGGTGGCATAGCTGTGGCGCAGCTTGTGCGGGGTGAGATGCTTGTGAATATCAAGCTCTTCACACTTCCTGCGCATCAGTGCCTCCACATACTCCGTATGGATCTTCTTCCCGTTGGGCATTAAGAAGAACCAGTCTGCTCTGTCCTTGACGAACAAAGGGCGCACCGTGGCAAGATAGTTCCTCAGGATCGGAATACTGCCATGGGCAATGGGCACGATCCTCTCCTTGTTCCCCTTGCCAAGGACCCTGAGGATGCCTGTATCAAGATCCACCCGGTACAGCGTCAGGTTCACGGCTTCCGAAACCCTTAGACCGCAGCTGTAGATCATCTCCAGGACAGCATGTTCCAGAAGCTGCAGAGGGACATGGTCATCGAAGGTCTCCATGATCCGGTTGACCTCTTCCTGTGTTGCATAGACGGGAAGATGGTTCTTTGAGGCATGGACCTGGATGTTCTGGGATGGATCATTCTCATCATAGAGAAAAGACAGGAACTGATGAAAGGAACGGATGCTGGCTGCCATCCGGGAACAGCTGCTTGCCTTCTTCACCATTTCCTGTTCATGCAGGAACCGTTCAATCAGCACAGCAGTGATGTCTTCACTGTCTGTGATTCCCTGTTTCTGCATCCATTGCACATACTCCGAAAGGTCATGGCTGTAGCCCTGGATGGTACGGGCAGCCTTTCCTTCATTCACGGTCAGCTGTGCCTTGTATTTCCTGAGTGCTGTCTCCAGCTTCATTGCTTTTCCCTTGGAACGGCTTCTGCTGCCCGGATGAAGGCTGTGGTGCCAAGTTCCTTGTTGAGATCCTTGAGGATGGAATCCGTCTCCGCTTCCTGCATGAGCTTTGGATCAAAGAGGTTCAGCTGTCTGGAGGTTTCATTGTGATCCGCAAAGTCAGAGATGGAAATGCCGATCAGCCGGACAGGTTCCTGTTCCCAGTTCTTTTCAAACAAGGACAATGCCTCCACAAAGATATCATCCGCCTTCCATAAAAGTGCATCGCTCTTCTTCGACCGGTCTGCATTGGAGAAGTCATAGTAGCGGATGCGGATGGAAATGGAATGTCCTGCCTTCTTCTCCTTGAGCAGGCGTTCACTGAGTTTTCTGGAAAGATAGCGGAACATGCCGCGGATCTCTTCATAGTCCGTGATATCCTCCAGGAATGTTTCCGAGACACCCATGGACTTGCTTTCCGATTCCTTTACGATGACACGGTCATCATGTCCGTTTGCCCTTGCGATCATGGCTTCGGTGTTCTTGCCGAAGATCTCACGCAGTGCTTCCGGATCCTTGTAATTGGCAAGATCGCCGATGGTCTTGATGCCAAGTTCTTCCATGGCCGGAAGTGTTCTCACACCGACACCGCGCATGTCTGCGATCGGGAGCGGCCAGAGCTTCTGCGGTACCTCACGGATCCTTAATACCGTAATACCCATCGGTTTCTTCATGTCGCTTGCCATCTTGGCCAGGAACATGTTGGGGCCTACACCGATGGAACATGGAAGTCCAAGTTCCTTCTTCACCCGCTGCTGGATCTGCCAGGCAAGATCCAATGGCTTTGCAAAGCGCTGGATCGGTATTGTGACATCGGCATAGCATTCATCAATGCTTGCCTGTTCGATCTCGTCCGTATAGGAGGAGATGATCTTCATGAACTTCTCAGAAAGCTCGCGGTACCAGGTGAAATGCGGTTCCCGGACAATCAGGTCCTTGCAGAGGTGCTCCGCCTCGGATACCGGCATGGCACTGTGAATGCCATAGGCTCTTGCCTCATAGCTTGCCGTGGAGACAACAGACCTTCTGGTCTGCCCGGAGACAATCACCGGCTTTCCCTTCAGGGAGGAATCTAACAGAATCTCGGCATTGGCAAAGAAGGCATTCAGGTCAATATGAAAGTAAACGTGTGCCATTATTTCTGATTTCTCCGGTACAGTTCTTCCGCTGCGGCGCGGGAGTTCTTTGTCAGCGTGCCGTTTGAAATGAGTGCCAGCTGGTCGATGGTCTTTTCTTCGTTCAGATGCTCGACCTTTGTATGCGTTCTTCCATCCTTCACGGACTTGCTGACAAGGTAATCATTGGCTGCACATGCGGCAACCGGGGCAAGATGGGTCACGGCAAAAACCTGGCAGTCCCT
>OMUX01000204.1 GCA_900314345.1 uncultured Erysipelotrichaceae bacterium
CGCAGGGCAGCCAGCAGTCTTCCATAATATAGCTGCCATACCCCAGCTTTCCGCCGAACGTTGTATTCTTGTTGATGACGTTGTTTCCTTCAAAGGAGGATGTAGAAAAGATGTTGCACCCATTGTGAATAACAACACTTTGTCCTCTGTTTTTCCATGCAAAGATACAGCGTTTGATGAAGTTCCTCATATCACTTTCCGCAGGCTCGTATCACTTCACAGATCCGGTCAATCTCATCCATACCAAGGGATGCGTACATCGGAAGCGTCAGAACGGAATGACTCATACAGTACGCAACCGGTGTTTCCATCGGATCATATTCCTTGTAGCAGTCCATGGCGTTGACAGCTGGATAGAAGTATTTTCTTGCAAAGATATTGTTTTCCTTCAGCTTTGCAAAGACCTCGTCTCTGTCTGCACCGAACTTCTCCTTGTCAAAGACAACCGGGAAGTAAGCATAGTTGGGAGTAACATCTTTCTGCACTGCATTCAGCTGAATGCCCTCAATTCCTTCCAGGTTCTTCCGGTAGCGGTCATTGACCAGCTTTCTTCTTGCGATCTCGTCATTGACATGTCTGAGGTTGCACAGACCCATTGCAGCGCAGAATTCATTCATCTTGGCATTGGGGCCGATCCAGGAAACCGTCTCTTCATCCACGATGCCGAAATCCTTCAGGCAGGCAAGTTTCTTACCGAATGTCTCAGCCATTTCAGCATTGCAGCAGACTGCACCGCCTTCAATGGTATTGAATACCTTCGTGGCATGGAAACTGAAGCAGCTGGCATCTCCATAGCCGGCAATTCCCCTGCCCTTGTAGCGGATGCCGAAGGTATGCGCGGCATCATAAATCACTGCCAGGTGATGCTTCCTTGCAATCTCCCCGATCTTCTCAATCTGGCAGACATTGCCATAGACATGCACCGGCATGATGGCACACGTATTCTCTGTAATCAACGATTCGATCTTGTCAGGATCCATCGTGTAGTCATCCGGACGGATATCACAAAACACCGGCTTCAGACCGTTTCTGACAATGGCATTGGTTGTGGAGACAAAAGTAAAAGGCGTTGTGATTACTTCTCCTTTTAAACCAAGAGCCTGAAGGCTCAGTTCCAGCGCCATGTGACCGTTGGTCAGCAGTTCCACATGTTCCACACCCAGATAATCCTGAAGCTCCTTCTTCAGTTTTTCGTGCTCTGCACCGTTGTTTGTCAGCCACTGACTCTCCCAGATGCTTTTGATTTCCTCCGTATACTCTTCAAAGGAAGGCATGGAAGGTCTTGTAACAAATATCTTCTTATCATCCATAATGCGTATTACTTTCTCTTCTTCAGTTCCTGCATGAAGTTCTGCTTGTTCTCCATGGCAGTGGTTGTCGGCCTTCCAAGATCCTTGCGGGCACCGATGGCAGACATGACCTCTATCAGTGTCAAAGCATGTCTTTCTTTTGAAGCTTTCAGTTCCCTGTCCAGGGAAACAAAATCATTGACCCTGGCAGTATATGCATATCCGCAGTCCTTTGCGATCTGCGCTACATTGACCTCTTTCAATGCCGTCGGCATACCGCCTACGGTTTCATGTGCACCGTTGTTGATGACAATATGAATCAGATTATCCGGATGGCATTCACCGATGACTGCCATGGATCCCATATGCATCAGCACTGCACCATCCCCGTCAATACACCAGATGGTGGATTCCGGCTTGTTGATGGCAACCCCTAATGCAATGGAAGAACAGTGGCCCATGGACCCGACAGTCAGGAAATCATAGCTGTGCGGTTCCTTGTTCGAAACACGTGCTTCGAACAGTTCCCTGCTGGCCTTGCCTGTTGTGGAAACAATGGGATCTGTTCCGGAAACAGCAATGACATGTTTGATGATGTCTTCACGTTTCATCGGATTGTCATTCTTGTATTCAACCGGAACATCATAGGAAAGAGCATCCCTGCGGATCACGAATGCAGCATCCTTTCCCTCCGCAAATAATTCCCTGAAATGCGCCATGGCCGACTGTACTTCTTCCACGGTTGTTTCCTTGGCAATGACAAAGGATTCAATTCCCATGGCATCCAGAAGACTGATCGTTACCTTTCCCTGGTAGACATGCTGAGGTTCATCATGAAGCCCCGGCTCCCCTCTCCAGCCAACAATGAAAAGTACCGGAATCCCATAGACATCCTCATTCAGCAAGGAGGCACAGGGATTGATGATATTTCCTTCACCGCTGTTCTGCATGTAGACAACAGGAACCTTGCCTGTGGCAAGATGATAGCCTGCCGCCAGTGCTGTGCAGTTCCCTTCATTGGCTGCAATCACATGATGCTTTGGATCAATGCCATAGTTATGCATGAGGTAATTGCACAGCGGCTTGAGCTGGGAATCCGGGACACCGGTATAGAAGTCAGATCCAATGATCTGTATTAGATCTTCAACCTTCATCAGTCTTTCCTCTCGCGGATCTTTTCCTGGATCATCGTTGAAGAAACGCCCTTGGTATAATCCGGCTCAATGACCTGTCCGCCCCATTCAGCCATGATATCAATGGCCTTCTGTCTGACATCAGCCAGAGGTCCTTCCCTCCAGTCCTTGCCATGAACCATATAGTCCGGCTTGAGAAGCCGCAGATTCTCTTCATAATCCTTTGTCTTCTGCGGGATCACCTTTGTGACACCCTTGATATTCTCAATGACGATCTTGCGCTGTTCATAGGGCATGTAAGGCACACGCTTGTAGCTGGCAATGGCTTCGTCCGTGAAAAGACCGACGACAACATCGCCATACTGAGCAGCCGTCTTGATGATATTGATATGTCCTGGATGAACAATATCCGCGGACATCGGTACATATACGATCTTGTTTGCCATATTCCACCTCAGATATTGTCAATCAGACGGATGATGTCCTTGAACGGCATCAGTTCCTTTTCCACTTCCTGGCTTCTGTGATTCTGCAGAATCTCTGTTGCGACATCCTGCATTGCCGGGAAGGCAGCACGCATCATCTGGTTTGCATAGATGACGATATTAATGCCATGATTTGCAAGTTCTTCTGTTGTCACCTGGCAATAGCTTGTCGGCACCACAACAATCGGTGTTGTCTGGTTGACCTTTCTAAAATTGTCACAGAACTCAAAGATTTCATCCGGTTCCTTCCTGCGGGAATGAATCATAATGGCATCCGCACCGGCATCAACATAGGCAAGGCAGCGCTTCATAGCGTCTTCCTGTCCCTTTTCCAGAATCAGTGATTCACATCTTGCAATGATCATGAAATCATCGGTACGCTGTGTCTTCTTGCCGGCAGTGATCTTCTCAGAGAAGTTCTCAATGGTATCCTGTGTCTGCTTGACTTCCGTACCAAACAGGGAGTTCTTCTTGAGTCCGGTCTTGTCTTCGATGATGACTGCTGAAACACCGGTTCTCTCCAAGGTACGGACGTTGTATACGAAATGCTCTGTCAGACCGCCGGTGTCCCCGTCCAGGATGATCGGCTTTGTCGTGACATCCATGATTTCTTCAATGGTGCGCATTCTTGAAGTCAGATCCACCAGTTCAATATCCGGTTTGCCTCTGTCTGTGGAATCACACAGAGAAGAAAGCCACATACCGTCAAACTGATCCAGACTGTTGCCGTCCCTGGCAACGGTCTTTTCCACAATCAGGCCGGTCAGACCACTGTGAACCTCCATGATCTTGACGATTGGTCTCAGGTTCAGCAGCTTGCGCAGTCTTCCTCTCCGGAATTCCGGCATGGCAAGAATATCCCGCTGACGGTCCATGACACGTCTTGCATTCTCACTGTTTGTATAAGGAACCTCAATCAGTTCGCCGCCATACTTTCTGATATTCGCCAGGCAATTGTCACGGATGAATGACATCTTGCCTGTCATCCAGTTATCGCCATGAACCACATAGTCAGGATGAAGTTTCTCAAAGACTTCATCATAGGTAATGGCATCCTGCAGGACTACATGACTGACACCTGGGATTGCCTGGATCATCTTGATTCTTTCCTCTTCCGAAATGGTCGGGAATCGGTCATAGAGTACCATGGCCTTGTCACTCAGAACACCGACTGTAACTTCACCGTATTCCTTTGCCTTGTTGATGATGTTCAGA
>OMUX01000377.1 GCA_900314345.1 uncultured Erysipelotrichaceae bacterium
CCTTTGGCAGGTAGGAAAGCTCAACGGCAGGATTGAAAGCAATCTTTTTGTCATCAACCAGATCCAGAATCTCCGGGATCAGGTTGTTCAGGCGCATATAGCGCTGAACCTGACGCCCGCTTTCCCCTGTTTCTTTTCCAATCGCATCCGCAACTTTTAACTTGTCGACAACTTGTCGACAAGTTCCATCCTCACCTTTCTGAAGATCCTTCCGCTCTCCCTGATGTTTCAACGCCTCCATCTTCATCTGGTAGGCTTTAGCCCGCTCGCTTGGAAGAATATGTTCTCGCTGGAGGTTGGAATCTACCATGAGAATCGTTGCGGTGTCATCATCCATCTCCCGGATGATCACCGGCATGGTCTCTTTCCCGGCAAGCATGGATGCATACCTTCTGCGATGACCGGAGATCATTTCATACTCACCGTTCTCCATTGGCCGTACAATCGCCGGGACTAGAACACCGTATTCCCGGATACTGTCTGCTGTCTTGCGCATGTCCTCATCGTCAGTCACCTTGAACGGATGATTTTTGAACGGATGGATCTTCTCCAGATTCATCATAATGACATGCTCGCCTGTATCATTTCTGGCTTCATCGGTCTTGAAGATGTCATCGTAGCTGTTCAAGCTGATGTTTGCGCCTTTTCTCGGCATTTCTCAGTACCTCCTTTATCGTCTCCTGATAGGCTTCCGCCACCTTGCCCTTGGGATCATAGGCAAATATGCTTTTCCCTTCTGCACTGATCTCCGCAGCCCGGATGGAACGCGGAATCTCAGAATTGAAAATGCGGATTTTGGATCCATAGGTTGCCCGGATCAGGCTGCTGATGTCCTTTGCGTAATTCGTCCTGCCATCCACCATCGTCAGAAGAATCCCCTCGATCCGCAGCTTCGGATTGATCTGTCTTTTTACCTTGTTGATCGTCTGCAGAAGCTGCTCAAGGCCCTTGGCAGACAGGTAGTTGGCCTGTACCGGGATCAGTGCAGAATCCGCAGCGACGAGCGAATTCACTGTCAGCATCCCCAGACTCGGCATGCAGTCCAGCAGCACGTAGTCGTATCTGCCCTTGATCGGTTCAAGAAACTGTTTCAAAACCCTCTCCCGGTTCATCGCATTGACCAGAGCCACCTCCAGCCCTGCCATTGCAATGTTGGATGGGATCAGGTCTACTCCTTCCTGCTGGTGAAGAATGCCCTTTGATATGTCTACGTAGTTGTCATTGATCAGCGACGCAAGCATATCGGCCAATGTCATCTCCAGATCATCCGGCTTCGGATAGCCGAGACAGATCGTCAGCGATGCCTGCGGATCAACATCCACGAGCAGCACCTTCTTCCCGCATCTGGCAAGTCCGATCCCGAGATTCTCCACCGTTGTTGTTTTTGCTGTGCCACCCTTCTGATTGACGACAGCCATTACTGTAGTTTTGTCTTTCATCTGCCTTTCTCGCTTTCTTATCACGTCCCGTACAAATCGTGATTGACCTGTGCCCGGTAGTAGTGGTCAATCGTCAGCGGTGCGTTATACAGCATCGTCAGCATATAAGCCCTGATATTGCGGATATCGGAGGTCTGATCACGAAAGCAGTTCAAAATGTATTCCATGTGACTGTAATCCAGCTTCATGATCTGACTTTTTACCAAAGCTGCCGGCTTATCCTCCCGGTTCACCCGGATTACAGGACTGGTACTGCACATGATGTCCACGCACATGTCGAGTAGCTCGTCCACGGTCTGCGTCTCAAACTGACGATTCTGCTTCAGACTTTCAATTTCCAGCTTTTCCCGGAAGTAATCCTGATATTCCTTTCTCGTTTGCAAAGAATCATGTGATATCCCATCGATCTCATCGTTTCCTGTTCCGTATTGCTCCAGAGGTTCTTCGCGCGGGGCAGTATCTGGATAGATAGGATTGATAGGATTCATATTATTAATTTCAGTCTGGTTATTATCAGTCTTATTAGTGTGTGATTCGCACACTTCCAGAGATGTGATATTCACACCCGCAGAAATGTGATTTTCACACTTCTGGACCTCCTCATTTGCTTCAGAAGTGTGATTTTCACACTTCTTGAAATGTGATTCTGAAGTATGGTCTGAACTGCCTGTGGAAAACTT
>OMUX01000030.1 GCA_900314345.1 uncultured Erysipelotrichaceae bacterium
TATCAACATGCAGGAATTCCTGAGCAGAAGTCATGATATTGATGAACTTCTTGACAGGCTGAAGAAAGTCCTGCTCTCTGAGCTGTTCAAGCTTTATCCTGAAATTGATTATTTCGATCAGAATGATCTGATTGAATGCATGAAGGATATCAATGCTGAAAAAGACGCTTGCTTCATTGTGGTTATTGATGAGTGGGACTGTATTTTCCGGGAATACAAAAATAAGGACAGAGATCAGAGACTGTATCTGGATTTTCTTCGCGATTTACTGAAAGATAAGCCGTATATTTCTCTTACTTACATGACCGGTATTCTGCCAATCAAGAAATACGGAACACATTCAGCGTTGAACATGTTTGAAGAATATTCCATGGAAAACCCTCGTGAAATGGCTGAGTTTACAGGTTTCACTGAAGAAGAAACAGAACAGCTTTGCAGGGAATACAGTGCAGACATGGATACCTGCAGGCAGTGGTATGACGGCTATTCCTTTCCAAAATGCAGTCATGTCTATAATCCAAAGTCCATCATTTCTGCCGTGACTTCCGGTATTTATGACGATTACTGGAACAAGACGGAAACCTATGAAGCATTGAAAGTATATATTGATATGAATTTTGACGGTCTGAAAGACAGCATCCTCAGAATGATGGCTGGAGACCGTCAGAAAATCAATACCGGCAGCTTCCAGAACGATATGACCAGCATGCAGAGTGCAGATGATGTCATGACACTTCTCATCCACCTTGGCTACCTTGGATACGATATAACAACCAAAGAAGTATTTATTCCCAACCGGGAAATCATGGGTGAATTTGTTACTGCAACAACAACCGGAAATGCATGGAATGAAGTGGTTTGTTCTGTCTCTGATTCGCAAGAGCTTCTGAAAGCCACCTGGAACAAAGAAGAAATTAAAGTGGCATCCTATATTGAGAAGGCACACCTCGAGACCAGTCATCTGCAGTACAACGATGAAAATGCATTATCCTATACCATCTCTCTTGCCTACTATGCCGCAAGAGATTTCTATACCATTGTTCGTGAACTTCCTTCAGGGAAAGGGTTTGCAGACCTCGCGTTTATTCCTAGACCTGGTTCAGACAAGAAAGCAATGCTGGTGGAACTGAAATGGGATCAGTCTGCTGATACAGCAATACAGCAGATCCAGGACAAGAACTATCCTGAAGCATTGAAAGATTATGTAGGAAGAATGCTTCTGATAGGAATCAGCTATGACAGGAAAACAAGAAAACATTCCTCCCGAATCATTACAGCATAAACAAGCAATGCCAACTATCTGAGAAAGAAACAATAATGAGACAACTTCCACTTGGAATCCAGTCATTCGAAGATCTGAGAAACAATGGTTATAAATATATTGATAAGACTGAGTATCTGCAGAATCTGGTTGAATCCGGCAAAGTATTCTTCCTGATGCGCCCCAGACGTTTTGGAAAGAGCCTTCTGATTACAACAATGGAAGCTTACTTTGAAGGGAAAAAGGACCTTTTCAAAGGACTTCAGATTGAACAGTACGAAAGGAGAAAGGCAAAACCATGGCAGAACTATCCTGTTGTTCACTTTGGAATGGCTGGTGGAAGCTATACTTCCAGAGATGGACTTTCTAATATTCTCGCAGATGTCATCTTCACAACAGCAGAGCGTTATGGAATTGCACATGATGCGGTTGAAGGCGGAGACCTGCCGGTCAGCTTCAAGAAGCTGATCCGTCAGCTGAAAGTGAAAACAGGGATGCAGGTTGTAGTCCTTGTGGATGAATATGACAAACCCTTGCTGGAGAATTTAGGTGATCATGAGGATATCGAAACAGATAACCGTCTTCTTCTGAAATCAGTTTTCAGTGTCCTCAAGGACATGGATGGATATCTGAAGTTTGTTTTTATCACAGGTGTTACAAAGTTCAGCAAGGTTTCCATCTTCTCTGATCTGAATCAGCTCAAGGATATTTCACTTCTTCCGAAATACGCTGCCATCTGCGGCATTACGGAAGATGAACTCAAGACTGATCTCAGGGAATATACAGACCAGCTTGCCGTTGTTCAGAATCTTAGCAGTGAAGATACACTGCAGATGCTTGCAAGAATGTATGATGGATACCATTTCAGCAGATCTGCTGAAGGTGTTTATAATCCTTTCAGTCTTTTCAATGCCCTTTCAGACGGCGACTTCAACCGTTACTGGTTTGAATCAGCTACCCCTTCCTTTCTTTACAAAGCGCTGATGAAATCCGGTAGACCAGTTGAGGAGTTTAGTGAAGGTCTCAGTGCAAATGAGGCAAGAATCAGCAATTATCGTGCAGATGCGAATGATCTGGTGCCTCTTTACTACCAGTCAGGATACCTGACAATCACCGGCTATGATCCAAAATTCAGAATGTATACCCTGTCCTACCTAAATGATGAAGTGAAATACGGCTTCCTGGAATCCTTGATTCCCATGG
>OMUX01000046.1 GCA_900314345.1 uncultured Erysipelotrichaceae bacterium
GCGATGTCCTTGACTGCTTCAACATCGGACTCCAGTGTGTTGGCACCCTTGATGACCTCAACCAGCTTCATGACCGGAGCCGGGTTGAAGAAGTGCATGCCGATGACAGGCTTCTTGAGTCCTGCACCGATCTCGGTGATGGACAGGGAAGAAGTGTTGGAAGCGAAGATGCAGTTCTCGTTCTTGACGATGTTCTCTTCCAGATCCTTGAATGTAGCCTTCTTGACATCCATGATTTCCAGAGCTGCTTCAACAACCAGATCCGGATCAACAGCCTGGTCATTGAGACCTGTCTGGATCTTGTTCAGGATGGTGTCGACTGCTTCCTGGGTCATCTTGCCCTTGGCAACACGCTTGTCAAGACCTGCCTTGACCTTTGCCTTGCCGCCGTCTGCGAATTCCTGCTTGATGTCGCAGAGATAGACCTTTTCAACCTCTGCACACTGAGCGAATGCCTGGGCGATGCCTCTGCCCATGGTTCCGGCGCCGATAACTGCTACTTTCATGCTTGCTTTATTCCTCCTCTTTTCAAGTATTGCTTACTTATTCTGGAAGGCCACATGCTTGACCTTCTTCGGATCGTCCTTCTTGCGCAGGAAGTTTGCCATGCCTTCACGCTGATCTTCACTCTCGAAGCAGCTTCCGAACAGACCCTCTTCCAGAGCTGCGGCATCATCCATGCCAAGCTCAAGGCCTTCATTGACAGCCTTCTTGCAAGCTCTGACAGCGATCGGAGCGTTGCCTGCGATGCCGTTGGCAATCTTCTCAGCTGTTGCCAGCAGTTCAGCCTGCGGCACAACCTGGTTGACCAGACCGATGCGCAGTGCTTCATCAGCCTTGATGTTCCTTGCGGAATAGATCAGCTGCTTAGCATAGCCAGGTCCGACCAGTCTTGCCAGTCTCTGTGTTCCGCCGAAGCCCGGTGTAATGCCCAGGCCTGTCTCCGGCTGTCCGAAGACAGCGTTGTCGGAGCAGATGCGGAAATCGCAGCTCATAGCCAGCTCGTTGCCGCCGCCCAGGGCGAAGCCATTGACAGCAGCGATGACCGGCAGCGGGAATGTCTCGATCTTGCGGAAGAGATCATTTCCCTTCTTGCCGAAGGCAGAACCCTCTTCCTTGCTGAGGGTGCTCATCTCACCGATATCAGCACCGGCAACGAAGCTCTTCTCACCGGCACCAGTGATGATCAGGACGCGGACAGCCTCCTGGTCAACACCGTCCAGGACAGCGTTCAGGTCATCCAGAACAGCGGAGTTCAATGCATTCAATGCCTGGGGACGGTTGATGGTGATTTCACCAACCATGCCCTTTACTTCATAGTCAACGAATCCCATGATGCACTCAGTCCATTTCTACAACGGTAGCGCAGCCCATGCCGCCGCCGATGCACAGTGTAGCAAGACCTCTGTGTGCATTCTTCTGCTTCATTGCATACAGCAGTGTAACAAGGATTCTTGCACCGGAAGCGCCGACCGGATGACCAAGGGCAATGGCACCGCCGTTGACATTCAGCTTGGCCGGATCGAACTTGAGTTCCTTGGCAACTGCGCAGGACTGTGCAGCAAATGCCTCGTTAGCCTCATAGAGATCGAAGTCGTCAATGGTAAGACCTGTCTTTGCGAATACCTTTCTGGTAGCTGCGACAGGACCGACACCCATGATGGAAGGATCAACACCGCCCAGAGCACCGGCAACCCATGTTGCCATCGGCTTGATGCCGAGCTCCTTTGCCTTGTCTTCGCTCATGATGACAAGAGCAGCAGCACCATCGTTGATACCGGAAGCGTTGCCTGCGGTAACGACTCCATCCGGCTTGCCGGAGCAGCACTTCAGCTTTGCAAGAACTTCCGGAGTCTGGCCTTCACGAGGTCCTTCATCAGTATCGATTGTAACGATGCCCTTCTTCCTGCCCATGTTGACCTGCAGCGGAACGATTTCATCCTTGAAGCGTCCTGCATCTCTTGCAGCACATGCCTTGTTCTGGGAGTTAGCGGAGAACTCATCGAGTTCTTCACGGGTCAGATGCCACTGTTCAGCGACATTCTCAGCTGTGATCATCATGTGATAATCATTGAATGCATCCCACAGAGCATCATGGACCATGGCATCAACCAGGCCATCCTTCGGTGTATTCATTCTGTATCCGAATCTTGCATGCGGCAGCAGGTACGGACCCTGAGACATGCTCTCCATGCCGCCTGCGACGACGATGTCAGCCTCGCCGGCAATGATCATGTCAGCTGCCATGTTGACACAGTTGAGACCGGAACCGCATACGACGTTGACGGTGACAGCCGGTGTTTCTACAGGAAGACCTGCCTTGAGTGAAGCCTGACGTGCAGGGTTCTGGCCCAGACCAGCCTGGATGACGTTGCCCATGTAAACATGTTCAACCTGCTCCGGCTTGAGGCCGGCCCTTCTGACTGCCTCCTTGATGACTGCAGCGCCCATGTCGACTGCAGGCACTGTGCTGAGCTCGCCGCCCATCTTTCCGATTGCCGTACGGCATGCACTTGCGATAACTACCTTCTTTGCCATTTGTAAGCCTTCCTTTCTTCTTTTTCTTTTTTGCTTACGGACAGGTAACTCGTTAAATTGTTAATGTTTTAACATGTCCTAGTTAAAACTATCACAACTGAATCTTCGTTTCAATCAAATTCTTGTGAAATCCTGAGCAATTTGATGTGTAATCGCTTACAGGAATGAAGCGGTGAAAAAACTTTACAGTACATGCATGAAACTTCTTGCAAAAAAGCACCCCGGAGAGTGCTTCAGTCTTCAGGCCTGGATTCCTTGAGCGGCTTCACGCGCTTCAGGGCAAGCTTTGCTATGGATCCTGTCAGGAATCCTGCAGGAATGGAGAACAATAAGAAGTACGGCAGGATGGATGCCACCATGAGCTGCTTGTACAGGAAGATGACGATGATCACCTGCCCTACGGAATGGGCAATGGAGCTCATGACAGAAGTGAATAACAGCGAAGACTTCGCCTTATTGCAAAGATACAGGGTCAGTGAGGAAAGCAGCACACCTCCGGCACTGATCCAGAATGATGTTCCCAGGAACATGCCTGAAAGCAGGCTTCCAATCAGTACACGCATCAGGTTGACGATGATCATTTCCTTTACGCCCAGGATCTCTATGGTCATCAAGGCAATGATGTTGGCAAGGCCGACTCTTAAAATACCAAGAAACGGCGTCAGGATTGCTGTCTCCAGCATGTTGAGTGTGATGGCCATGGCACTGAACAATGCCAGGTATGTAAATCGTTTTGTTTTCTGCAGATGACTCATTCCGGCTGATCCTCGACAAAGATCATGATGTTATTGGGAAGACATGTAATGGGAATCACATCAGAGGGTCCCATCCAGCCCATGCCTGCACAGACATGGTTCGGGCATTTCTCATTGATGACATGCCACTTGTCATCCTTTACTTCCACCTGCAGTCCGCCGACATCACCATCGATGGTATATACGGCATCCACTGCCGGATCAAAGACCAGCACGACCTGATCCCTGTGCTGCACGGCTACGGTGACACCGCTGCCTGAGACAAAGCTTTCTATGTCCTCTCCTGTGGCAGAAGCTGCTGCTTCCTTTGTGGCTGTGCCGGTTTTTACTTTATTGTTATTCAGCAGGATCAGAGCGATGAAACTCACTGCTGCGATCACTGCCAGTATGACGATTTCCTTTTTCTTCATGCGCCGATTATAGCACGATCATGCGCAATGAAGAATACAGGAAGCTCTCATGCATTTTTTCCTGCATTGCCCGAAAAATGTTTTAGTATTATCC
>OMUX01000008.1 GCA_900314345.1 uncultured Erysipelotrichaceae bacterium
CTGCAGAAGTTTGTACAGGCGTTCTGCTTTCTTCCTGGATCAGTGTGGAGTACTCTTCTGTTGAAACGAGAGGAAACAGGACATGAAAATTGCAGTAACGTATGAAAACGGAAAGATCTTCCAGCATTTCGGCAGGACACCGGTCTTTGCATTCTATGATGTGGAGGACGGCAAGGTTGTGAAGAAAGAAGAAGTGGAAACGGGAGAATACAGCCATGGTGCATTGGTGGACTTCCTGCAGCAGCATGGCGCAGAGAAGCTGATCTGCGGGGGCTATGGGCTTGGCGCAAAGGAAAAGCTGGATGCGGCAGGCATTGAAAGCTTCGGCGGTGTCTCAGGTGATGCTGACAAGGCTGTGGATGATTATCTTGCCGGAAAGCTTGTATATGATCCGCTTGCGGCTGAGCATCATGGTCCTTGCCATCACTAGAGTTTCTTCACATATATTTTAGAAAGAATTGACAGGGGGAATCCGTGCAGAGGTTCCTTTTTGTGATATGGTAGTTGCAATACCGGAAACAGAAAGAAGGCGTCATGAGTACCAGTGTCATACTGTATGAAGAGATTGATGTTGTATGCCTGGGCGTCCTGCTGATCATCCTGGTTCATATCCTGAGCAGCCGGGAGGACAGTGCTACAGCCCTTCGCTACAGGTTTGTCCTGAGCCTTGGCATCATTGCAGTTGCGGCGGATGCGATCCGTGAGATTTTCATAGCACAGGCATCTTCACCTGCTGCGATCATTTTCTTTTCCATGATCAAAGGTCTTGCGACGCTGGCAGTGCTTGTCGGCTGGCTGTTTTTTGCGGAGCAGTATGTCGGCATTGTACTGAACAGGAAGATGAGTTTCATTCAGCAGCTTCCGTGTATCGCTGCTGCGGTGTGTTTTATGCTTTCACCGACCGGCTATGGTGTTTACTGGGCAGTTGAACCCGGCATCTATCAAAGAGGCCCACTGTTTCTGGCAGAGCCGCTGAGCTTTGCATTCTACGGCATCCTGCAGGTGCTTGTGACATTGCATCAGAGTGCGCAGGCAGTGACACCGCGCATGAAGCATGACTTCCTCATGCTGGCGATGTTCGGCATCTTCCCGACACTGGGCGGATTCCTGCAGCTTTACACGGGACAGGCAATTCCCTGTCTTTCCCCGGCCATCATGATGGCCATGGTGCAGGGACATCTGATTGTCTCCACCCGTGAGATCAGCATTGATGCCCTGACCAATGTGAACAGAAGGTCCGTGCTTGAAAGCTATCTCATGTCCATCATCAATGACGGAAGCCTGAAGGATCCGAAGAAATCCTTCTACTACTTCATGATCGATATCAACAGTTTCAAGAATATCAACGATACCTACGGTCATCAGGAAGGGGATCGTGCCCTGCAGGTGATGGCCAATGCGCTCAAGACGGTGTTCGGAAGACACGGCGGATGCCTTGTCAGGTACGGCGGCGATGAATTTGCGGCGGTTCTTTCCTGTGAGCAAGAGGAATGCGCAGGCATCCGTACGGAAATCAGTGAAGAACTTGGAAAGATGGCAGATGAAGCAGGCGTCGACTATGCTCTGACCTGCGCCGTCGGCTACTGCAGGCTGCTGGGAGAAAGCACAGAAGAAGTTCTTTCCTGTGTCAAGCATGCGGACGACATCATGTATGAAGAAAAGAAGCGCATGAAGGAAGCGGAGGCATGATGGAAGACAGCAGGATCTTTGAACCGGGACAGATCGTTCAGCACTTCAAGCGGGAGCTGCATTCAGAAGGCACCACATATCTCTACCGCATTGTCGGTACTGCAGTGCACAGTGAAACCAGGGAGAAGATGATGGTCTACCAGGCACTCTACGGAGACTGTGGAATGTATGTGCGTCCTTATGATATGTTTGTGTCTGAAGTGGATCATGCAAAGTATCCGCAGATCCATCAGAAGTACAGGTTTGAGCATTATCAGGGCTGAATGCTATCATTTCCTCATGGGGGCACACGATCATGAAACCAATGCAGAAGATCATTGTGTCAGCGGCAGCTTTCATCATGCTTGCAGGCTGCGGGAACACAGCCGGGACGACATCCATGATGACAACAGAAGGGATTGCCGACACGAAGAACTACGACATAGCTGCGGCAGAAGCACCGGCAGTGAATGGTGCAGGCACTGCAGAGACAGCCATTACCGGTGACAAGCTTGTCTATACCGGCAGTATTTCCCTGGAAACACTGGACTATGACACAACCGTCAGTGAAGTCAGAAGCCGCATTGAGGAATACAAGGGCATCATTGAAAACGAGAACGAAAGCTCCAGCAACTATGACTGGTACCAGAATGACAATGACGGCTATGACCGCAGGTATCTGTATCTGACCGTACGGATTCCTACGGAATCGTATGAAAAGTTCCTGGATGAGATGGAAGGAAGCGGCCATGTTGTTTCAAAGTCCTCCAATGTAGAGAACATCTCCAGGCAGTACAACGATAATTCCATTGAGATCGAAGCACTGGAAAAACAGCAGACAAGACTTCTGGAAATGCTGGATCAAGCACAGTCCGTGGAAGATATGGTGACCATTGAATCCAGACTGTCAGAAGTGGAGACGCAACTGAACCAGAAGAAATCGTACCAGGCGCAGATGGATACGGATGTGGAATACTCCACGGTGAACATCGATATCAGTGAAGTGAACCAGTACACACCGAGTGAAGATCATCCGCTTGGCAATTTCGGCAAGCGTTTCGTGGATGGTGTGAAGTCCGGCTGGCATGACTTCCTGTGGTTCCTGCAGGAGCTGGTGATCTTCCTTGTCGGGCATATTCCGCATATTGCATTGCTTGCAGGAATTGTTGTTCTGATTAAGAAGCTGGTCAGCAGAAGAAAGCAGAAGAAACTGGAAAAGAAACAGGCAGAACCTGAGAAAAAGTGATTGCCAAGCAGGAAAACTGCTGGTATCATATTCCAGCGAGTTATGGCTTTTATAGTCATTGACTCCTTGCCCGAAAGGGCCGTTAGACCAGAAGGAGGTGTACAGAAATGAGAAAGTATGAAGTCATGTACATCATCAATGCGAACGTTGAAGAGGAAAAGCGCAAGAACCTGATCAACAGTCTGGCAGAGATCATCACCACAAACGGTGGCAAGGTCACAAAGACTGATGAGTGGGGAATGCGTGATTTCGCTTACGAAATTGATGACATGACCAAAGGTTACTACGTCGTAGTGAACTTTGAGGCAGACGATGCATGCGTCAAGGAATATGATCGTCTGATCCACATCAATCCGGATGTTGTACGGTATCTGATCGTCAACATGGAAGAAGCAAAGTTCCCGGAGGCTAAGTAATGTCTGCAAGTATCAACCGCGTGGTTCTTGTGGGACGTCTGACAAAGGACGTTGAGATCCGCAAGACAACATCCGGCACAAGTGTGGCACAGTTCACTGTGGCATGCGACAGGCGCTTCCAGTCCAAAGGACAGGATGGTATGGCAAACAACAGTCAGCAGACAGCTGATTTCATCAGCTGTGTTGCATGGCGGCAGAGAGCCGACTTCCTGGGAAGCTATGGACGCAAGGGAACGCTGGTCGGTGTTGAGGGTTCCATCCAGACACGCAGCTATACCAACCAGAGCGGACAGAAGGTGTATGTGACAGAGGTTGTGGCGGACAATGTTGAACTGCTCAGTCCGAAGAACAGTTCCCAGGGACGCCAGGACAGCTATCAGGCACCGCTGCCGGAAGATCCGTATGCAAATGCTCCTTCCAGCAGTAATTCCAGCACAGGTTCCGGTTCCGGCAATGAGGATTTCAATACCGGACCAAGTCTCGAGATTTCGAGCGATGACCTGCCTTTCTAATCAGGATTGAAAAAGGAGAAGGTATACCATGGCATTCAGAAAGCAGAGAATGGGCGGCGGCCGCAAGGTCTGCTACTTCACTAAGAATAACATCAAGTATATCGACTACAAGGACGTTGAACTTCTCAAGAAGTTCGTATCTTCCAACGGCAAGATCATTCCTCGCCGTGTGACAGGTACAAGTGCCAAGTATCAGAGACAGCTGGCAGTCGCAGTCAAGCGTGCTCGCCAGATGGCACTGCTTCCTTACGTCGGAGACTGAGTATTCCGCAAACAGAGATCGTTGAAAAGACGGTCTCTTTTTTATAGCGTTACAGGGGTCATGCTATAATGAATGGCGATTCATATCGTTTTTCATGATGCTTTGCATGAGGAGATCCTGATGAACAACAGTGTACGCCGCATCACGGATGGGGCAATGATGATAGCCATCGTAGGGGCCGTGCTTCTGATCGACCGTCAGCTCGGCAATATCCTGACGGGGTATTTCATGTTCCTGCTGCCGCTGCCGATGGTGTTCTATTCCACAAAGTACGGCATGAAGGATTCCTGGGTGGTGTTTGTGGCCATGGTGCTGATTTCCTTCATTGTCTCCACGCCATCCACCATTTTCTATATTGCATCGGAGAGTTTTCTCGGCATGGTGTACGGCGGCGGCACGCACAAGCACATGCAGCCAAGAAGGCTGGTCATGCTGTGCATGCTTGTAGGCATTGTGGTCAACCTGATTGATACCCTTGTCATCTCGGCCATGCTCGGTTATGATCTGATAACCCAGGTGAATGAAACAACGGCACTGTACAACGAATACTTTTCCCAGCTGATCGGACAGATGCCGGAAAACTTCGACTTTGCCGGCATGGTGCGCAATGTAATCCTTCTGGTGGCAGCCATTACCGGTATTCTTCAGGGCTATGTCACGCATGTTCTCAGCAGGCTGCTGCTTAAGCGTCTGCGTTTCCAGGTGGAGCCTGTGACGCCGATCTCCTCCTATTATCCGCCCAAGTGGAGTGCCATCCTGGCACTGGCAGGGGTGATCTTCTATTTCATTACCATGGCCAATCCTTATGAGAATGAGATCCTGCAGAATGTCCTGCAGACTGCAGGCATGACAGGATATCTGTATCTTGCGTTCTATGGTGTGATTGCCGTTGTTGTGCTGGCGGCTGCCAGGGGTGTGCAGAGAGGCAGGTTCCTGATCGTTCTTCTTGCATTCTTCCTGATGATGACCATGCCTATGGTCATGGTGATGCTGGGCTATCTCTATATTGCAACAGACATGCACCAGAGATTAATGAACGGAGGTGTCAGCGGCAATGCAGAAAAAGATGAATGACATGCGGAAATGGATGATCATTGCAGTCATCATCCAGGCAGTCCTGCTGTTTGTCTTCCGCATCGGTCTTTCCGAAGGCATCATGACGGCAACGATCATCCTGATCGTGGAAGCTGTCATGCTCTATATGGTATATGACCGCTTCGGCACGCTGTCCAAGGAACAGGCGACAAGCATTTCCGAAGTGATCGGCAGTGCGGCAAGTGATGCCTTCCTTTTCGGTGAGACGGGACTTGTCATGTATGATGACTCCCATGTGATCACCTGGATGAGCGAGCTGTTCCAGAAACGCGGCATTGAGCGCACCGGCGTCAAGATTCTTTCCTGGCTTCCGGAGGCAGAGCCTTTGTTAAGCGGACAGAGTGATTCCACAACCGTGCAGCTGGATGACAGGATCTATGCCATCTCCAGGAAGGAGGATGAGCCGGTGCTCTTCTTCCGCGATATCACGGATGAAACACAGTCGCATCGTGAACTGGAGGATTCAAGACCGGTGCTTGGCATTGCCAGCCTTGATAACTATGAGGAATCCACACAGTTCACGGATGATGCACAGACCGCAAACATCAATGCGGCATTGCGTACGCCTTTAACGGAATACTGCAAGGAACACGGGATCCTGCTGAAGCGGGTGAACAACTACAGATACTTCATGTTCCTGAACGAGAAGATCTTCTCAGATCTTGCGGCAGATCATTTCTCCATCCTGAACACAGTCAGGAAGGCAGCGCAGAAGCAGGATGTTTCCATTACCTTGTCCATGGCCTTTGCAAGAGGAAAGCAGAGCTATGAAGAGCTGGATGCCAGTGCGGCAAAGCTCATGGATCTTGCCCAGACAAGAGGCGGCGATCAGGTTGCCGTGCAGAAGGCAGGAGAAGAAGTGAAGTACTTCGGCGGCTCCAGCGAGGCAACGGAGAAGCGCAGCCGTGTCAGGGTGCGTGTCATGGCACATACGTTAAGGGAACTGGTGAACCGTTCCAGCAACGTGATCATCTGCGGCCACAGGAACATGGACTTTGACTGCATGGGCAGTGCCCTTGGCATGGCAAGGATTGCCCAGACCATGCAGAAGCCGACGGTCATTATCGCAAAGACCGGCGGCATCGAGGAAAAACTCAATGCGGTGGTGAAAAGCCACCTGGATGAACTGAATCAGGAAGTGCGGTTTGTCACGGAGAGTGAAGCGATGAACCAGCTGCAGGACAAGACGCTTGTCGTGATGGTAGACCATCACAACATTTCTCAGTCCAATGGTTCCAAGCTTCTTGAGAATGCGAAGAATGTGGCGATCATTGATCACCACAGGCGTTCCACGGAAATCGGTGTGCAGCCGATCTTCGTCTATATCGAAGCCGGGGCAAGCTCGGCCAGTGAACTGATCACGGAGCTGATTCCGTATATTTCCAACCGTGTGGAACTTTCCGAGCTGGATGCCACGATCATGCTTGCCGGCATGACGATCGATACGGGACACTTCCATATCCGTACAGGTGCCCGCACTTATGATGCCGCATCAGCACTGCGCAGAAACGGTGCCGATCCGGCGGTGGTCAATGAGTATCTCAAGGACAGCTATGAAGAGTTCAGCATCAAGGCATCTGCGATCGCAAGAAGCCAGCAGTATCCGCATGGTGTGGTTGTCGTGCCGGTCAAGGATCAGGTCATGACAAGATCCATGATGTCGCAGATCGCTGATGAAGTCCTGGATATCCAGGGGGTTGACTGTGCATTTGTCATTGCGGATGATACAGACAATGAAACAGCAGTTTCCGCCCGTTCCACAGGCAAGGTCAATGTACAGCTGATCATGGAGAAGATGGGCGGCGGCGGTCATATGACAGCCGCAGCGGTACAGAGAAACAAGTGTTCGATTGATGATCTGCAGAAGGAGCTTCTTGCGCAGATCGATGCATATTTCAAGGAGGCAGGCAATGAAGGTAATACTGAAGAGTGATGTGAAGAATGTCGGGAAGAAGGGACAGGTTGTCAATGTAGCAGACGGCTATGCCAGGAACTTCCTGATTGCAAGAGGACTTGCGGTTCCTCAGACAGAACGGTCCATGGAGATCCTTGCGGCTCAGAAGGAAGAAGAAAAGAAGGAAGACGCAAGGAAGAAGGCTGAGGCTGAGGCTCTTGCAGAGCAGCTCAAGGGCATCACCCTGGAATTCCGGGTGAAGTCCGGCAAGGAAGGCAGGGTCTTCGGCTCTGTTTCCACCAAGCAGATCGTTGAGGAGCTGAGGAAAAGAGGCATCAGCGTCGACAAGCGCAAGATCCTGGATACCCAGCCGATCATTTCCCTGGGTGTGACAAAGGTAAGGGTTGAACTCTACAAGGGTGTCATCGGAACCATCAACTGCAGTCTCAAAGGGAGCGAGTAATGGCACAGCGGGCAATGCCCTCTGCACCGGAAGCGGAAGCCAGCCTGCTTGGCGCAATGATGATCTATGCCAATGCAGCACGCATGGCAGTGGAATCAGGGCTTGCGGAAGAGGATTTCTACATTGATGCAAACAAGCGCATCTATCATGCGCTGTTTTCGCTGTTCCAGGAAGGTACGCCGGTAGACCTTGCCAGTGCATCCACAAGACTCAAGGATACCAACGAGCTGGACAGGATCGGCGGTATGGCATACCTGACGCAGCTGACGATGGCCAGCGTCACCAATGCCAATACAAGAAGCTATATCAAGGCAATCCAGGACAAGGCACTGATGCGTAAAATGATCACCAATGCAGAGCAGATTGCCAATGAAGGCCTGGAAGGCCAGCCGGATATTGACGATTATCTGGACCGCAGTGAAAAGGCTGTTCTGGATGTCTCGAGAAGCAGAAGAACAACGGAGTTCCGGGGAACACCGGAGCTTTTGACCAATGTCATGGATCAGATCCGGAAGATGAGCGACAGCAAGTCGGACATCACCGG